>JBGUOX010000078.1:0-7385 GCA_045129995.1 Ruminococcus sp.
AAACAAGCGACAGCTTTTCAGCCATCGCTTGTCATTATTCTCTTATTCTGTTTTATTCGGATTTACCCCAACTATTGACAGAGAGCCCAACATTTTTTTAAAGCAATGCCGAAGAGTTTCGATAAGAAAACCCCTCCGAAAAACTTCGGAGGGGAAAACAATTTGTTTATTTTACACTTGAAATTACTTTACTCTTTTACGAGCGAAGTAAATTCCGGCAGTTGCAGATACAAGAACCAGGAGGATAATAATCGCCATGGAAGCGTTACCGGTCTGTACTGCGCCGTTGCCGCCGTTTCCGCCATCAGAAGTACTGCTGTCGGAAGTAGAGCCGCCGGGTCCTACTGCAGAAGTAGCGTCTGTAGAAGATGTACCGGGCTCATCGTGTGAATTAGTCAGGGTAACGGTGTTATCCGTCACATTGTAGATAACGGTAGCGTCGCCCTCTCCGGTTGCTTCATAGACTGTGCTTTCTACAACAACAGTTGTAGTATCGTCAGCATTCTTCTGAACGACCGCAAATTCTACCTTGCCGTTATCAAAACGATCCTCGGGAATTACTGCACCGAAGGTGCCGTCATCATTCTGAACCATATCAATGCTGGTGTTGTCCGGGAATACGATTGCATATCCGACAACGCCTTCGGGCAAAGTAGCAGGCTCAGTGCCGGGCTCGGTTCCGGGCTCGGTTCCGGGTTCGGTTCCGGGTTCGGTTCCGGGCTCAGTGCCGGGTTCGGTGCCGGGTTCGGTTCCGGGCTCGGTTCCGGGCTCAGTGCCGGGTTCGGTTCCGGGCTCGGTTCCGGGTTCGGTTCCGGGCTCGGTTCCGGGCTCGTCGCCGCCGCGCTTGTCTACTTCATTTTCGAATGCAGCCTTATCTACGCCGTCGATTCTGTAGGTCATATCAATGATACGGAAGTCAACGGTGGTTTCGCCATCACCCTTAGCAGTGAAGGTCAAGATTACAAAGTCATCGCCTTCGGATACTGTGTAAGGAGTAGTAATGTTGGAAACGCTGCCCATTACATTATAAGTTTCAGACGTTGTATTAATAAGCATATCCTGAGTGAAGGAGCTTACAGATGTCAATTCGAGCTTATCAGTGTCGAAGATCGCACCCCACTGAACATCAACGATGTCAGCGTCTTCAGGAGCTTTGAAGGTTACGGTAACGGTCTCGCCAACCGTAACTGTCTGAGCGGTAACAGACGGGCTGTAGTTGGAAATACCATCTACAGTAAGTGAAGCGGAAGTGCCGGGTTCGGTGCCGGGTTCGGTTCCGGGCTCAGTTCCGGGCTCAGTTCCGGGCTCGGTGCCGGGCTCAGTTCCGGGCTCAGTTCCGGGCTCAGTTCCGGGTTCGGTTCCGGGCTCAGTGCCGGGCTCAGTGCCGGGTTCGGTTCCGGGTTCAGTAAAGGGCTCTTCGCCGCCGCGCTTGTCTTCTTCATTTTCGAAAGCAGGCTCATCTTCGTCGTCGATTCTGTAGGTCATATCAATGATACGGAAATCAACGGTAGCTTCGCCATCAGCCTTTGCATTAAAGGTAAAGGTTACAAAGTCATCGCCTTCGGATACTGCGTAAGGAGTATCAATGTTGGAAACGCTGCCCATAACATTATAGGTCGTCGCTTCTTTATTAACAAGCATATCTGGAGTAAAGGAGCTTACAGAAGTCAATTCGAGCTTCTCCGCATCGAAGATCGCACCCCACTGAACATCAACGATGTCAGCGTCTTCGGGAGCTTTAAAGGTTACTGTTACAGTATCGCCAACAGTAACATTCTGTACTGCAACAACAGGGCTGTAGTTGGAAATACCGTCAACTGCGAGCTTGTTTGAGGGCTCGTCAGTTCCGGGAACAGTACCGGGCTCGGTGCCGGGTTCTGTACCGGGTTCGGTACCGGGTTCGGTGCCGGGTTCGGTGCCGGGTTCGGTGCCGGGTTCGGTTCCGGGCTCTGATGCGGGTTCAGTACCGGGTTCGGTTCCGGGCTCTTCGCCGCCGCGCTTGTCTACTTCATTTTCGAAAGCAGCCTTATCTTCTTCGTCGGTTCTGTAGGTCAGATCAATGACGCGGAAATCAACGGTTGTTTCGCCATCTGCTTTTGCAGTGAAGGTAAATACAACGAAGTCGTCGCCTTCGGTAACGCTGTAGGGAGTGTCAATATTGGAAACGCTGCCCATTACGTTATAGGTAGTAGCCTCATTATTAATGAGCATTTCGGGAGCAAAGGAACTAACGCCGGTCAGCTCAAGCTTTTCCTTATCGTAGTTCATACCCCACTGAACATCAACGATGTTAGCGTCTTCGGGAGCCTTGAAGGCTACGGTTACGGTTTCGCCAACAGTAACATTCTGTGCTTCAACAACAGGGCTGTAGTTGGAAGTACCGTCAACTGAGAGCTTGTTAGTGGGCTCGTCAGTTTCGGGCTCGGTCTCGGGCTCGGTCTCGGGCTCAGTTCCGGGCTCAGTTCCGGGCTCAGTTCCGGGCTCGGTTTCGGGCTCGGTTCCGGGCTCAGTGCCGGGTTCGGTTCCGGGCTCAACTTCGGGCTCAGCAGACATTATTGCTGAACCAACATCGATCGTGTTGTAAACATCCTGATCAATTACTCCGCCGCTGATGGGTGAGTACTTGGTTCCGGGCTGTGTAGCGGTTTCGTCATCCAAGCAAATTGTGTCGACGTAGCAGTCAACTACAGTCACGCCTGCGGATTTGTCGATTACCTTGAACACCGCTCTGACAACGGTAACGTCATCATAAGCTTTGGCAGCCGGGCTGATGTTGGTGAAGTTAGCTCTGATTCTGCCGTTGTTGGAATCGCCGAAGGTGTTAACCATACCTGCACCCAGTCCCTGCTCAACAGCAAACGGGAAGAAGTTCAGGATACCGTTGTCATCCTTGTTGTAAGCTTCCTTGAACTCGAGAACGTTTTTGTCCCAAGTCAAAGCAACGTCAGCGTTGATCAAAAGCTTTTCGGGAGCATCGAGAGTATACTCAACAGCAACATATACATCGCCGTTGTCATCCTCAATTACACTTAAATCTTCAAACTCCTTAACGGTTTCGGGGAAGAAGTTGGAAGTTGCCTTTAAGGTAAAGTTATCGGCAGGAGCGCTTGTTGCGGGCTCAGTCTCGGGCACGGTCTGAGGCGCTGTGCCGGGCTGGGTCTCAGGCTCGGTCTCGGGCTCAGTCTCGGGCTCGGTTTCGGGCTCGGTTGCGGGCTCAGTTCCGGGCTCTTCATCATAAGTGATGGTAAGAGTGAAGGTCGCGCCTGTCTTAGTGACAAAGTCAAAATTGCTCAGGTCGAGCTGTACCTTTATGTCGCTTACATCGTCGGTGTCGAAGGTGATATTGTCGCCGTTGTAAACAGCAGTAGTAGCAACACCACTTTCCGTGAACGCACCGCCGAAGTTGTGTGTCCACGCGCCGTCGATGGCAAACTTGATCTGACGTCCGAAGCCGTCGGGTACATCGGTGAACTCGATTTCCCAAACGTCCTCTGCAACTTCTGTCATTTCGTTTTCTTCATTGTCAGGTGCCCATGACGCGCCGTTCAACCAGCTGCCTTCGCCGTTACCGACAGCATATACGGTTTCGTAGTCGAAATCTGTAACGGTTACGATGTCGCCGGAAACGGTGGTAATACCATTGCCGTCGTTGTAGGAAGGATCGGGATTGTAGGTTACGGTGAAGGTACCTGCACCGGTAAGATTGAAGGTTACATTGTTGTTGGTCAAGTCGCCGATCCAGACTGCGCCGTTTTTAACGGACTTGAGCTGTACAGCGTTATAAGCCCCGTTAACAGTGTATTCCTTGGTGTAGGTGCCGTCAGCCTGCTTGGTCATGGTGTTATCGGTATTGTTGCCGTCCCATACGGTGCCGAAGATCTCAGCCACGGAACCTGCTACGATCAGAGTGTCTTCCTGTTCGGGCTCGGTTGAGGGCTCTGTTTCGGGCACGGTCTCAGGCACGGTCTCAGGCTCGGTCTCAGGCTCGGTTTCGGGCTCGGTTTCGGGCTCGGTCTGAGGTTCGGTCTGAGGTTCGGTAGAGGGCTCCTCGGTGGGCGCAACATAGTCGTCGTCAAACGGACCTGCGTAAACTGCCGAGGCAGCAACGTATTGTGCACCGGTATCATCCAGAACGCTGTCGGTAACGAGCTGAGTCTCATCCTCGGTTTTGGAAATATTTCCCTTTGCCGTCTGAGTCACTCTCATATCGGAAACATTCAGATTAACAGTTGTGTCTCCGTTGCCGATCACCGTGAAGGTAACGGTTACAAAAGCAGTTCTGTCGCCGCTCTCATCCTTGAGATCATAAGCATTAAGATCTGTGCAGTTGCCCTTGATGCCATACTCTACGGAAGCGGGATGGAAGTTGACCATCGCATTCGCGTTGGGCATCACGCTTGGGTTGTCAGCCTGATCGCACTGCAGAACTGTGCCGTCATAAGTCAGCATCCAATCAGCGTTGATCATTCTCAGGTCAGACTGCATAAAATAGGTTACGGTGACTTTATTGTTTTGACCGTCAAGCTGTTCCTGGGTAAAGGAAGCGGAGCTTTCGGGGAACAGATTCGAAGTAGCGGTAACCTTGAGAACTGAACCTGAATCGCCATCTCCTGCTGCCGCAACTGAAACAAGCGCAACAGAAAGGGATGTAACGACAAGCATTAACGCAAGCAAAAGGCTTAGTGCTTTCTTGTACATTTCTTCTTTTTCCTCCTTTAAAGATAATGCTTCTATAAGCAATACTATTATAATACAAGTGGCGTCCAAAAGTCAATAAAAATTCTTAATTGGAAAACACTTTTTTCAAGAATTTTATGTTTTCGTTCATATCACCAATGACATTAATCGCAATTTGTCACAATTCACAAGTTGCAATTGCAAAATAATAGTATTATTTATATCCGTTGACGTTGTGAGACTGCCAATTCCACGAATCGTAGCACATATCTTCCAAATTCTTTTCCGCCTTCCAGCCAAGCACACGTTCTGCCTTTTCCGCGTTGGCGTAGCATTCGGCAACATCACCGGCGCGGCGAGGCTTGATGACATACGGGATCTTAAGACCGTTCACCTTTTCAAACGCCTTGACAATATCCAGCACGCTGTAGCCTGTGCCTGTTCCAAGGTTGACTATCTCAACGCCCTTGTGTTTGCCGGAATAGTCAATCGCCTTTACGTGACCTTTTGCCAAATCGACTACGTGGATATAGTCGCGCACACCGGTGCCGTCGTGGGTGGGATAATCATCGCCGAACACGCCCAGCTGTTCCAGTCTTCCGGCAGCCACCTGTGTGATATAAGGCATCAGGTTGTTGGGAATACCGCTGGGATCCTCGCCGATCCTGCCGCTTTCGTGCGCGCCGATGGGATTGAAGTAACGCAAAATGACAATCGACATCTCCGGATTTGCCGCCGCTGTGTCGGTAAGGATCTGCTCCATCATCAGCTTTGTCCATCCATAGGGATTGGTAGGGCTGCCCGTAGGCATTGTTTCCACAAGCGGAACGGTCTTGGGAGTGCCGTAAACCGTTGCGGATGAACTGAAAATAAAATTATTCACGCCGAATTTTTTCATAGTCTCCAGCAGCGTCAGGGTGGAATCAATGTTGTTGCGATAATAGATCAGCGGCTTTTCAACGCTCTCTCCCACCGCCTTCAATCCGGCAAAGTGGATCACGGCGTCGATCTTGTTTTCGCTGAAGATCTTCTCAACAGCTTCTCTGTCGCAAACGTCCGCCTCGTAAAGCGGAATGGTCGTACCGGTGATCTCCTCAACGCGCCTGACTGCCTCCGGGCAGGAGTTGGCAAAATTGTCGGCGATGACTACGGTGTGTCCGGCTTCGATCAGCTCAACGCAGGTATGCGTGCCGATATAGCCGGCGCCTCCGGCAAGTAATACGTTCATATTTTATCCTTTCCGCGCGATCGCGCTTTTAATTTAGTGATTAATAAAGCGTCACAAACGCCCTCGCCCGCCTTTGAAAAACCGTCTTGACAAACACTTTGTCGGCAGCGGGATAGAGATTTTTACTATGCTGAAAAAACACTATATAAATAGTATACGGATTTTACACCTTTTCGGGCTCCGGATATGTCTCGCCGAAGGTTTCCGCAGTCATTTTTTTGATGACCTGAGGATCGAGCGGCTTGTCGGAAAAGTCGGTATCGCATTCCGCGATCGCGTTGACAACATCCATTCCCTCGATAACCTTTCCGAACGCGGCGTACTGACCGTCAAGATGAGGCGAGTTTTTGTGCATAATAAAGAACTGCGAGCCGGCTGAGTCGGGCATCATGGCGCGAGCCATAGACAGAACGCCCTCGGTGTGACGAAGGTCGTTTTTGAAGCCGTTCATCGCAAATTCGCCCTTGATGTGATAGCCGGGACCGCCCATACCGGTTCCGTCGGGACATCCGCCCTGGATCATAAAACCGTAAATGACGCGGTGAAAGGTCAGTCCGTCATAAAAGCCGCTGCCGGCAAGACTTAAAAAGTTTGCCACCGTGTTGGGCGCGATTTCGGGATACAGCTCCGCCTTCATTACGCCTCCGTTTTCCATTTCAATTGTTACAATCGGATTTTTCATTTGATTCATTCCTTTATTTTTGTATTTTATTTATGACATTATTTTAAACAGGGCTGACGTCCCTGAAATAACAGCCGTGATGATAAGACAGATAAAATTCACCAGCAGCACAAACAAACACAGCACAACGCCGATGATTCCGAAAAGTCTGCCGACATTGCCCTTGATGATCGCCGCCGCGCCAAATCCGGCGCCTGCAAAGCAAATCAAAAGGTTCAGCCACAGCAACAGGTGGAAAAACATTCCGACAAATACCAGCACAAAAGCCACGCCGCCGGTTATCATTGAGATCATTCCGCACAGCTCCGGCGACAAGGTCTTTTTCGGCTGTCGGATAGGTCTGCCGGTCGCGTCAAGAACCTGTGGATTTTCCGGAGTTTTCTCCCTGCGCTTTTTCTCGTAGCTTTGGCGATAAAGCGTGTCAAAACGCGTTTTCTGCTCATCGCCGGGCTTTGCAAACCTGTTTTGCTGCGACTGCTCAAACAACGCGTCGTAATCGGGCTTGTTTTCCATTCACCCTTCCCCCTTAATTGCCGGTTAATAATATTCGAATATAAATCCAAAAAGCAACACAAACCGCAAGCGCTATGCCGCTCAGCACACAGGCAACAAAAGGCAATTTGCGTTTGCCGCTGTTGCGGCAAATATCAGAGCGACCGTCGGCAGCACATTTCGCCCTTCGCTGTTTTGGATATCTTGATGCTTCATATAATACCAATCTTCATTAAAAAGTAGACTTTCTACTTTTTAATAGCGCCGTAGGCGCGTCAAGATTGTATAAGACGGCAATTGCGCTTT
>JBGUOX010000079.1:0-29880 GCA_045129995.1 Ruminococcus sp.
CTATATTTTTGAGTGATAAAAAAATTATTATCTGAGAAAAACTTACTGTTTATCAGGCTTTTTGAGTTTTGCTCAGGGCTATTATAAATTCAATATGGATCAGGTGATTTTTCACAAGCATACCGATCTCTGCGGTCAGTACTACTTTAAGTGCCGCAACGACGGCGTGGTGTTCACCGCCGAAATGGAGGAGGAGATCAACGCGCAGATCGACCATTTGTGCAGCCTCAGCTTTACGGACAGCGAGCTGGATTATTTGCGCTCGATCAGGTTTATCAAAAACGACTATGTGGAATTTTTGCGGCTTTGGCATCCCATCCGCGATTATGTGACCGTCAGCCGTACCGCAGAGGGCGAGCTGAGCATTGTTGTGGACGGACCGCTGTTTTCCGCAATGCAATTCGAGATATACCTGCTGGAGATCGTCAACGAGGTGTATTTCCGTATGCGGTACGATTATGAAACTCTGCGCAGATCCGCCGAGGAAAAGCTTGACAAAAAGATCAAGGCGCTCAACGACGGCACATATACCTTTAAATTTGCCGAGTTCGGCTGCCGCAGAAGGCTTTCCCGTGAATGGGAGGATGTTGTGGTTCGCCGTCTTGCGCAGGAAACCGACAAGTGCGTAGGAACATCCAACGTGTATCTTGCAATGAAATATGACCTTACACCCATCGGCACCTACGCGCACGAGTATGTGCAGATGTATCAGGGCATTGACGAAATACCGCTTGCCTATACCAATCACTATGCAATGAATGACTGGTATGACGAATATCAGGGCGACAACGGAACCGCACTGACCGATACCATTACCACCGACCTGTTCCTGCGCGACTTTAACCGCTCCATGGTCAACAACTACACCGGAGTGCGCCACGACAGCGCCGACCCGTACGAGTGGGGCGAAAAGATGATCCGCCATTACGAAAGCTACGGAGTGGATCCGAAAACCAAGCTGCTGCTGTTTTCCGACAGCCTTGACTTTGACCGCGCCCAGGCGCTGTACGATTATTTTAAGGACAGAGCAAAGGTGAGCTTCGGTATCGGTACATTTTGCTCCAACGACACCTGCGAAAAAGCGCTTAATATCGTAATCAAGCTGCAATATGTAAACGGCAGACCGGTCGCAAAGCTTTCGGACGCGCCCGGCAAGGCGATGTGCCGCGACGAAGAATATTTAGCATATCTTCGCCGCTCCGTGCAGTTCCGCTTGGATCGGGAAAAATAAATAATGTCACCATACGGCGTCCGGGTTTGTTCCGGACGCCGTTTTTCGGTGTTTTTAACAAGTTGATGATAAAAACTTTGGATGTTTTGCCGTCAAAGAAATATATAGTCTTTGTTGCGAAACTTGTCATTTTTCGGTATAATAGTAGCATATTGTATCGACTGTTACCGAGGACGACAATATGAAAGGAGAGAGGGTATGAGTCTGACATTTCAGATCATAATGGCTTTTGCGATCGTTTTGATCGCGCTGGTTATCGCTGCTGTGTTTTTGAAGAAAACACGCGCGGTGTGGATAATCGCGGCGGCGTTTTTGGTGCCGGCGGCGGTCGTGACGACAATTGCAGCCAACTATGTAGCCAGAAATCCTGCCGACGAGCTTTTGCAGGCAAAGCTGACGGAAGAAAAGGACGATAATCCCGCAGATTATATCGATATGGCGGCGTCGCTTTTGGCAAAGGGTATGACAAAAAGCGCCGACCGTGTGCTCGGCGAGTATGTTTCGCGCTATCCCATCAATGCGGAATACTTGCTGACGCGCGCCAGACTGGACGCGCTGCGCGGCAACTACGACTCTGCCTATGGCATTATGAACGCCCTGAAAAGCAGCGGCGACATAAACAGCAGCCGTATCGAAGATGAGTTTAAGGCGCTGGAAAACGCGATGCAGGGTTTGGTTTCGCATAACGAGCTGGTGCAGGCGGTGCTGAAAGGTATCGACAGCGCTTCGCTTCCCGAAAACGCTGTGCGCACAGCCGAGGTTTATGCCAAGGTCGACCGAATGGACGCTTCGCGCGCATCTGTCAGCGACGCGGTGGACGCTGCCGCAGAATATGAAAAGATTTTGCAGGACTATCCCGACACGGCTTTTCCGCCGACGATCGAAACCAGTTATTTGAAGGCGCTGGAGCTTTCGGAGCAATATCCCAAAATCGTCGCGCGTTCCGATAAGTACACCGATTCCCACCAGTATTTGATGCTGGGCGAGGTGGTGCGCGAAAAGAATGTTACCGAGCGTGATTTGCAGGAGGTCAATGTTCTTTCCGAACAGCGCAAGCGCAATCAGCGGATCATCGACTGGATCGAAAAGCAAAGGGCTTCGCACGACTTCGGCGAGGATTCCTCCGTTATTGACGAAGCGCTTGAAAAGCTGCACGATTCCTCCACCGACAGCGTGGAAAGCTATGAGGCGTGGGTGCGCGAGCAAATGCGCAACGCCGCGGACGATCCCACCGAGCGCGAGGCTTCAAAGCTGTATTTGGAGCTTGCTTATATGAACTATACCGCCGGCAACGACGAAGAAACCGCGGCGCTGATCCGCAAGGCTTTGTCGACAGCCGCAAACAGCGAGGACAGCGCGTATTTGCAGCCTGCCGGAAAATTAAACGAGATACTTGAAAACAAGGAGGACACCGAGTCCTTCAAAAAAATCGAAAACTATGTCAACGTGCTGGTTGACAATATGCAGGCGGAGGAAATGAAGGCAAATTCGGGCGTGGATATGAACGTCGATCTGTCCGATTTCGCAGGCGAAGTGACCGGCAATCTGACCGGCGATGACGACGGCTACGATCCGTCATATGACAACGACAGCAGCGATACGTCAAACGACAGCGGCAGCCGCGACGGCGACAGCGAGGACGGCTCATCAGGGGACGCGGACAGCGACGGATTTTCCAAGCACGTTTCCGAACAGGTGAACCAGATCACCGCCTCGATAAACATCGCCTCTATCGACCATTCCAAGTTTGAGGAGGTCAGCGCCGTTATCGCGATCGACGAAAGCGTTGCGGACACAGCCGAGGCGTTTAAGGAGAAGATCGACCTGTTTGACTGCGACATTGCCATAAAGGACTATCAGGTTGAAAAGCTCAGCGACGCAGGCGTTAATATCATACTTGTCTGTGACAATTCGGGCAGTATGGGCGATTATAACAAGATAGATGATTTGAAAAACGCGCTGCTTAAATTCGCCGACAACCTTGACAGCGACACAAAAGCCGGTATCGTGGCGTTTTCGAGCAGCTATCAGGACAAAGGCTCTACGCTGCTTGGCTCCGCAGGGCAGCAGCTGAAAACTGCCATCAACGAAATGGAGGCTTCCGGCGGAACAAATATTTACTCCGGCGTGGAAAAGGCGCTGGAGCAGTTCCAGCCGGGCGACAGCATTAATGTTATGATCGTGATGTCCGACGGACAGGATGACACGCCGAGCGAAAGCAGATTGCAGGAGCTTAAGGCGGCGTGCGCCGACCGCGACGTGATGATTTATTCCATGGGCCTTGGAAGCGACGTGGACTCTGCGGTCCTCAGCGCGTATTCCGCGGCAGGCGGCGGCAGCTATACATTTGTTTCCGACGCGGATTCGCTGCTTTCTTTCTATAACTATCTGTATAAAATAAGCCGCAACCGCTTCCGCGTTACATATACCGCGGAGGACACCATTCAAACCGACCGTATGCTTCGCGCGGAATATCGGGATGACACAAAGGTGTTTGACACCAAGGAATACAAGCTGTATGACAATTCCGATCTTGACGGCGACAACGTAGGCGAGCAGTACAGCGTTGCGCTGGAGGGAGTGACCGTCGGCGGACTGGACACACGCCTGCTGTATAAATCCACGCTGGATCAGACCGTGCATCTGCTCGGCAGCGAGCTGAAGCAGGATCTCGACATTAAGGTGTCGATCAAGTCGGGTATGACCTACGACCTTGACTGCGCCTATGAAAGCGACAGCTCGTGGCGCGTCACCGTGCCGGCGTCGGCTTCCTGCGGCGAATACGATGTGGTGGTAACGGTAAACGGCAAGCGCGCCGTTTTCCAGTCGGGGCTGGTCATCACCAGCGATCAGCTTAATGTGGTTCGCTTCGGACAGTATGTCTTTGAAGCCTCCACCGTTGGTTCTGCCGGCGATGAAACCACTTTGTCCGGCTTTGTGCGGATGAACGGCTGGCTCAGCTTTACCGGCAACGTTACGCTGAAGGGTGATTTGAAGCACGCCGACAGTATTACAATGGACGCCGCAAGGTCTTATGTGCGATATAAAAGCGGCGACAGCGACCTTAATTTGATGGCGAAGTTTATGGCGGATCACGGCTTTGTCGTAAGCTTGCAGCGCTTTTTCGACCTCAAGCTTTTCCGCAATGACAACGTGGCGCCCTCCGACGAGAACTTCCGCGTTGAGCCGGTGGTGGCGTTTTCGGGCTTGGTGCTGCAAAATGTATTTGAGCTGAACGCGCCGGGAATTTCGCTGTATCCCGACCGCGCGGTGATCGACTTTAACGAGTTTTCCACCAAATTCCCCTTCCAGGACAAGCTGCTAGAATCCGGCGGTCTGGACAAGATCTTTAAGTTTGATCTTGAACACAAGGAACAGCTTATGGTTTCGCAAAAAGCGGTTGACTGCGCGTTTGAGCTGAAAGTCGGCAGCACGGATAAAAAGGAATATTCCGAGGTGCCGATGAGCAATAATAAAAAAATAAACGCGTTCTTCGGAAACTTTAGGCTATTGGCAAATCTTGACGAGTTCAACCTGAAAGTAAATACCGCCGAGCAAAACTATTCCTTTAAAATTGCCGTGAACATCGCGATGATCGGCGACGGACTCGGCTTTGAGCTTGCCTGGAAGGACGGCAAGTTTGACACGGCGAACATCTTTGCGGACATCGACGTAAACGCGGTCATCGGCGGCGTGCCAACGACCTTCTCGGACTTTAAGCTCGGCGCTTCCGGAATTTCCGGCGCGGCTTCGGGCAAACTGAGTGATTTGGAGCTGCACGGCGGCGCCGACGTTTCCTTCCTTAAGGTTTCGTCATTCTTGCCCGGACTTGAGGATTATATCGGCGACGTATCGGTGTTCAGCCTTGATGACGTCAACTTTAAGATCCGGTTCGGCGAATTTTCCATCCATTTGGGAGCGACGCTCAAATTCCTTGAAAACGTTGAGCTTGGTTCCGCTTCGCTGGATATGGGCTCCGGAATTTCATATACCAACGAAATGCTGCATTATGACGGCGAATCGGTAAACGGCATTATCGGCAAGATAGAAAAGGGCTTCAAGATCGACGAGGATAACATCAAGCTCGATATTGGCAGCACCGGCGAGCTGGCGCTGACCAATAAGGTGATGGGCGGCACGGCCGGAGGTCACTGTCACTATGATATTCACTGGTGGATCATCGGCAAGCAGGATGACTTTGAAGGAAAAATGTTTGCCGGCTGTTATCAAAAGCATAACGGCAAAATGGCATTCGCGCTGATTTTCCGGCTGAATACAACCGAATTGGCTCGTTTTGAATGGGATGTTGACAAGGTGATTGCATGATAAAGAAACATTTTCGCGCTTTTGCGGTCAGGCTTATGATCCTGCTGACCGCTGCGCTGACACTCGGCAGTATGGCAACGCTGTTTGCCGCTGCCGCCAAAGATAAGCAATTTGTGCTTAATCAGGAACGCGATATTGAAATCTCCGTTCTGTATAAGGACAGCACCGAGCCGACAGTTTCGGTGTCGGGCCCCGGCGGAAAAAACTATACCAAGGACGCCGATTACAGCAAGGTGGAGCGCGCCACGGGCGTTTTGAACCTCTATATCAAAAAAGCGGCGGCAGGCAGCTGGAAAGTCAACGCGAGCGCCGACGTTACCATTTCGGTGCTTTCGTGGAACGAGCCGATGACGGTGGCTTCCTTTACCAACGAAGCGCCGAAGAACGGTCAGGTTAAGGTTTCCGCGCTGGTGAAATCGGCTGAGAATCTTCGGTATGACTGGGAGATTTACGCGATCCCCGATTTTGCCACCACAGGTCTGCGTGACCGGCAGGTGCTGCTGCGCGAAACCTCAGGCAATACCAACGAGAATGCGGCAACCGAGGTGGACGTCAGTAAGCTGCCCGACGGCAACTGGACGCTTTCGATGACCGCCTACTATACCAATCCGGACGAGACGGAGGTTGAAACCTCGGCAAGCGCGGCAAAGCCCTTTACCGTTTCCGGACACAACAAAGCAGGCGAGCAAAAAGAATTTATTACCGTGACCGACCTTTCCGAAGAAACGGTGGAAATAAACTGGGACGGCGTTCAGGCGTCATATGACACCATGCTGGTATCGGTGGCGGCGGAGGACGGCACGCCCGTTTTCTACAGCGATTTTGAAAGGGATGTAAAATCCGCGCGCATCGTGCGCAACGATCAGGTCACGGGTGATCTTACACTGCGCCTGATGCCGATGCGCAACGACACCTTTGAAACGATATACACGCGCAAGCTCACCTTTTCGCCGGGCATCAGCCTGAGCATCGACACCGACGAAGCGACCTCCGCTTTGATGGCGACCATCAGCTACAGCGTGGGCGACAAGGAGCTGCCGATGATCGTTGCCATGGGCGACAGCGAGCTTCCGGTGAACATCAACACGCAGGAAAAGGAAAAGCCGACCGGCGAAGAAAAAAAGGATTCGGTCAAACGCTACCGCGTCAAGGGCGACAGCAGTATTTCAGTGGCGCTGGAGGCGATGGAGAACAACAACCTGACGGCGCGTGTGTATGTAAATGACTGCGAAGCCTATCAGGTGAAAAAGACGATCGGCGTGCAAAGCGATCCGCCGCTGCTGGAGCTGTACGGAGTTTCGGACAGAATGGTCAGCAAAAGCGATACCTTCCGCGTCAGCGGAAAAACCGATCCCGACTCCAAGCTGACGCTCAACGGCGAAGAGGTTGAGCTGAATGACGACGGTACCTTTACCGCGGAGGCAAAGCTGGAAAACGGCGACAACAGCCTTGCGTTTACTGCGGAAAACACCTTTGGAGTAAAAACCACGCGCACCATTAATGTAAACCGCACCGACGGCGATGTGGCGAACGCATCGTCCAAGCCCGTTGGCATAGGCAGCGTTTTACCGGTCATTGTAGGCGGGATTTTCGCGCTGATGTGCGCCGGCGCGGTGGTGCTCACGGTGTTCCTCACCAAAAAACGCGGCAAAAAGCTGCCCTTTATGATCATCAACGCGTTTATCGCGTTTATCGGTATGCTGGCGGTCGGCTTTGCCGGCGCGACGGTTTTCTGCCACTATATGAAGGGCGTTGAAAACAGCGCCATTTCGGACGACAAGCTGGTGGATCTGCTTGAGAGCGAAAAGTACCAGGCGATCACCGAGGGACTTGACAAGGTGCAAATTTGGGAGTCCCGCGCCAATACGATGATGGTTTTCGCCATCGTTGCGGCTTCTGTCTTTGTGCTGGCGCTTGCCGGAGTCATTATATTCGGCGTTTTGCGCAGGAAAAACGGAAAACAGCCGCCACAGCCGCCGGTAGGCGGAAATCAGCAGCAATGGCCGCAGGCTCCGCGCGAGCCTCAGCCGCCGCAGAAGCCTCGGCAGCCCGGGACTCCGCAGCAGCCGCAGCAGCCTCAAAATCCGCAGCATCCGTGGCGGACACCTCCGAACAATAATCCTTATCAATAAAAAACGGCGCTGTGAGGAAGTAAGCATATAGCTTGTCTTCTTCACAGCGCCGTCGCGCATATAAAACCGATACGTCCTGCGAAAACGCATCAATCGTTTTCGCTGTCAGAATACGGTATGATTTCTGACAAAGAATAGTATTACTGGTCTTTTGCCTGCTTCCTGTCATGGATCGGCAACATTTCTTTTAATACGCCGTTTATGCCGCTGAAGCTCATCGTGCTGATGATCTGCGAGACCTCCTCCGGCGGCACGTGCCTGTCAGAGCTGAACCAGTGCTGATACACCGAAAGCATTCCCGACAGAACGAAGTCGATCATAATGTCCGCCTTGTCGTTTGCAATGTCAAGCTGTGAGGTCATTTTTTCGCAGGTCTTGTCTTTTAACAGCGTCATGATGCGCGTGATCAGCGCAATGTTGCCGTTCATGGTCAGCAAATATCCGAAAAACTCAGGATCCATATTGATCAGCTGACTGAACCGCTCAAACAGCTGATAGGGCGCGTCCATCGACTCCTTGAACTGCACGCTGCCCAGCAGCTCCTCATAGCTTAGCAGGATGTCCTGCTCGATGTCCTCGATCACCTGGTAAACGCCGGAATAGTAGTTGTAGAAGGTCTTGCGGTTGATGTCGGCGGTTTTGGACAGCTCGATTATGGTGATGTCGTTGATGTCCTTTTCCACCATCAGCTTTGCGAAAGCGTTGCGGATGGCTCGCTTTGTTTTCAGTACACGCCGGTCTACCGGTTTTTTTGTTTTATGGGAATCTTCTTCGTTCTGCCGTTGATGAAGGTCTTGTTCAAGATGATTTGTATTAAAGGCAGGAGAGAGCGTTCCCGACGCCTTTTTTGTTTCGCTCATTTTTATCACCTTTCTACATCTTTTGCTTAATATGCGTAATAATATACATATTATATCAATTATGTATAGTTATCTACAAAATTAGATTTATATGCCCATTATCTTTTTTTCGTTTCTATTATATTATATAGGTTGGGCAAAAGTCAAGTTAATTCATACTGAATCCGGTGAAAAGGTTTTTTATCAGGAAGCTTTTTCATTTCGCCGTTGATGACAGCTTATTTTTGATGCGCTGTTCCAAGGCGGACGAGAGCGTCAAAAATGCTCTTTATGCAGATTCGGTATTTCGGCATTATTAGGAAGGGTAAGATATGGAAACCAAAGTTTTAGACGGCATCCTGTATGCCAGATTGCTTCGCGGCGGCGCGGCTGCGCTTAAAGCGAATATCACTACCGTTAACGACCTTAACGTTTTCCCGATCCCCGACGGTGACACCGGCGACAATATGTTTTTGACCATCAATTCCGGCGCAAACGCTGCCGGAGAGGGAAGTGAAAACCTTTCGCAGACTGCCGGCAAGGCGGCAAGCGGTATGCTGCTTGGCGCACGCGGCAATTCGGGCGTTATTCTTTCGCGAATTTTCGCAGGGCTCGCCAAGGGCTTGGAAGGTGTGCAGCAGGCGAATGTACGCACACTGGGACAGGCGTTTGAAAGCGGCGTTAAGGAAGCCTATGGCGCGGTGTCGGTGCCGGTTGAGGGTACCATCCTCACGGTGCTGAAGGATTCCGTGCGATATGCCAACGGCAACATCGGCGACAACAGCACGCTGGAATCTTATTTTGCGGATTTTTCAAAGGAACTGCGCGAGTCACTTGACCGCACACCCGATTTGCTGGATGTGCTGAAGGAGGCAGGCGTTGTTGACAGCGGCGGCGCAGGACTGGGATATATCATCGAGGGTATGATCGACACTCTTGCCGGCGCCGAAATAGCGGCGGACACCGGCGGCGCGGCACAGGCGCGGCAGGTGGATCTGGACGCGTTTACGGCGGACAGCGTTCTTGAATTTGGTTATTGCACCGAGTTTTTGCTGCGGCTGCAAAACAGCAAGGTGAACCTTGATACCTTTGATGTGGACGAGCTGATCACATACCTGAACAGCGTGGGCGATTCGGTCGTATGCTTCCGCGAAGGTTCTGTTGTAAAGGTGCACGTTCACACCAAAACACCGGGTACCATTATAAACCATATGCAAAGATACGGCGAGTTCCTCACCTTTAAAATGGAGAATATGACTTTGCAGCACAATGAAAACCATATGCGTGAAAAATTCACGCCAAAGGTGTCAAAGCCGCACAAGCCCTTCGGCATGGTAGCCGTGGCGGCAGGCGACGGCATTAAGGACGCGTTTTCCTCGCTGGGCTGCGATGAGGTCGTAGACGGCGGTCAGAGTATGAATCCTTCTGCGGAGGAGCTGATTGCCGCTTTCCGTGAGATCAACGCGGACGTTATCTTTGTGTTCCCCAACAATTCAAATATTATTCTTACCGCCAATCAGGCGGCGCAGCTTTACCGCGACGCCGAGGTGCGCGTGGTGCCTACCAAAACCATCGGCGAGGGCTATGCGGCAATTTCGATGCTCGATACCACTGTCGGCGACACCGACGCTATCATCGAGGATTTGGAGGCTGTCATTTCCGGAGTCGTCACGGGTATGGTTTCGCGCGCGGTGCGCGACACCGAGATGGACGGCGTGGATGTACACAAGGACGATTTTATCGGCTTTGTGGGCGACACGGTTTATGTGGACAGCGCCGACCGCAATGTTGCCGCCGCGGCGCTTTGCGAGGCGACGCACGCGCAGAGATATGACATTATGCTGCTGGTTTGCGGCGCAGACGCTACCGCGGAAGAGGCTCAGGCGCTGTATGCCGAGCTGAAAAAGAAGTACCGCAATTGCGAAATCGTTATGATTGACGGCGGACAGCCGATTTATGATTATATTATTATTTTAGAATAAGGAGAATATTAAGTATGAGACCTGTAAAGATTGTAACCGATTCCTGCTCGGATCTCCCCAAGGAGCTTCGCGAGCGCTATGACATCGACTATATGATGATGAACACCGTCAGAAACGGCAAGGAAACCCCCGCAAGCCTTGACTGGGAGTTCTACAGCCCCAAGGAGCTGTATGATGTGATCCGCAACGGAGAGCGCGTGACCACAACGCAGGTTCCGCCCGCGGAATTCCGCAAGTATTTTAAGGCAGAGCTGGAAAAGGGCAACGATATTGTTTATATCTCCTGCTCCGGCAAGCTGTCCGGTTCCATCAATATCGGCAAGGTCGAGGCGGAAGCCATCCTCAAGGACTATCCCGAGGCGACGATCTGCTGCATCGACGCCATCAACGCCTGTCTGGGCGAGGGCATTATCGCTATCAAGGCAGCCGAGATGAGAGATAAGGGTATGAGCCCCAAGGAAATCGAAGAGGCTATTCTGCCGATCCGCAACAACGTCAATCAGTTTGTTACCGTTCACAACCTCAACGCGCTGAAGGCGGCAGGACGCGTTACCGGTTCCTCCGCGTTTTTCGGCAATCTGTTGGGAGTGAAGCCGATTATCATTTCCGACAAGGTCGGCAATAATACTCCGATTAAAAAAGCAAAGGGCAGACTCAACTCCTTTAAGGAAATTGTCGCGCTGACGGTTGAAGCGGTGGCGGATGAGAAAAATCCCGACATCTACATCGTGCACGCGGACTGCGAGGAGGAGGCAAAGGATATTGCCGAAATGGTGAAGGAAGCTATTCCCGGCGCAAAAACCTATATCACCTATATCGGACCCATCATCGGCGCGTCTATCGGCGCCGACGCCGTCGGCATCTTCTCCTTCGGCAAGAGCATCGAGAGGTTTGCCGTATGATGATGAGTGTAGCTTTGCTGGTTATCGCCGTAGTTTCCTACGTCCTAGGCGGCGTTAACGGTGCGATTATTATGTCACAGCTGGTTTATCACGAGGACATCCGCAAGTCGGGCAGCAACAACCCCGGCTTTACCAACTTCAAGCGCGTATACGGACTGAACGCCGCGGCGTGGTCGGTGATGCTGATTGATATTCTCAAAACAGCGGTTCCCGTTTTTGCGTCCATGCTCATTATGGGCTATGCGTATGATATGGCGCAATTCGGCGCGCAGTTTGCGGGATTGTTCTGTATGCTCGGTCACTGCTTCCCTGTTTGGTACGGCTTCAAGGGCGGCAAGGCGTTTATCGCCGGATTTGCCACCATTTGGTTTGTGGACTGGCGTATGACGCTGATCGCCATGGCGATCTTCTTTGCCGTGCTTTTTATCGGTAAATATATGTCTGTCGCTTCCTGCACAGCGGCGCTTTCCTGCCCGATCTCGCTGTTCTATTTGGGCTACAGCAACGTATGGGTCGAGGTGCTTGCCATTGCTGCGGCAGCGCTGGTAATCGTGCGCCACTATCCGAATTTTGTCAAGCTGATCCACGGCACCGAGTCGAAGTTCAGCCTGTCAAGCAAGCATTGATTAGTACTTAATTTAAGACCGGCTTTCCAAATCGGAAAGCCGGTCTTTTCGGGTTTATTGGCAGATGATAACGTCTTTGATGTTATTGCTCCGTGTCGCTGTATTCCAACAGGTCGCCGGGCTGGCAGTGCAGCGCTTCACAAAGAACGATCAGCGTTGAAAACCGCACGGCGCTGACGCGGCCGTTTTTCAGCTTGCTGAGGTTGACGTTGGAAATATCGACCTTCTCGGACAACTCGTTCAGCCCGATCTTGCGGTCAGCCATCACCCTGTCCAGTCTTACGATTATTTTTCCCATCATTATCCTCACACAGTTTCATCGTGTTCTTTTTGCAGCTGAGCGCCGTATTTGAACACCGCCGTCAGCATAAAGATGATCAGCACAAAGGCAACCTTGACAAGATCAAGCGAGCCGCCGTGGGAGAACCCGGGAACAAAGCAGCCTGCAATCTCGTGGACAGCTATGCACGGGATCAGCGCGATCGCGAAGTTGCGCATTTTGGCGATAACATTTTCGTCAAACGGCGAGCCGCAGGTCATAAACGCCTTCATCAGCGCCTTGAGGAAGTACAACGCCACAACGAACGACGCAAGGCGAATGATGCCGATGATCATTAATCCAAGCAGCGTGTTTAGATTGAAATGAAATTCGCCGCTTTGCACGTCCATAATAACGGAGCCGTCCTGCGAATGTGTTTTTACGGAGTCAAATTCGGCAAGCTTGATCTGCGTGCTGCCTATATTCAGCGAAAGCTCGTCGCTGTCAAAGCCAAAGTATTCCGCGTCAAAACGAACGGTACCGCCTCCCTGAGCGTCTACCGAAACGGAGTCCTTTGGCAGCACTGCCGCCACAATGGTGCCCGCGAGCAGAAAGCCTTCGACTACGAGCAGCACTACAATGATGATGCTTGTGATGATTTTGCCTACCTTGCCGAAGGTGTTGATTTTTTTCTTGATGGTGCTCTCCATAGATATTCTCCTTTTGGATTAAATATTTAACGTTTATCGTTAAATTCATTATAGCACAGATTTTTCGTTTGTCAATACTTATTTAACGAAAAACGATAAAAATTTTATATAAACGAAAAAATATGCCGACCCGAAACCTTTTTTGATTTCGAGCCGGCATATCGTCGGTAACGGTTTTCACTTGTTATTCCTGCGCGGAAAGGGTTTCCAAAAAGTCAGCCGCTTCGTCCATATAGTTGCCCTCGAACATTTCAGCTTTGCCCGCGTCAACCTTTGCGGCGAGGTCGGGATCGATGGGAAGCTTTGCCAGCACGCGTGTGTTGTATCTGGCGGCTATTTCATCGATGTGGCTGTCGCCGAAAACGCTGTGGCGCTTTCCGCATTCGGGACATACAAAGTAACTCATATTCTCTACCACGCCCAGCACGGGAACCTTCATCATCTCCGCCATTTTGACCGCCTTTTCAACGATCATACCAACAAGCTCCTGCGGAGAGGCGACAACGATTATGCCGTCCAGCGGAATGCTTTGGAACACGGTCAGCGGAATATCTCCGGTGCCGGGAGGCATATCGACAAACATATAGTCAATGTCGTTCCACAGAACATCCGACCAAAACTGCTTGACGGTGCCCGTGATCATCGGCGCGCGCCAAACGACAGGGTCGGTGTCGTTTTTCAGCAGCAGGTTGACCGACATCATTTCGATTCCGGTTTCGGTGCGCACCGGCAAAATACCCAGCTCGTTGCCGACTGCTTTTTTGGTGATTCCGAACGCTTTTGGGATGGAAGGTCCGGTGATGTCGGCGTCCAAAATCGCCGTGTGCTTGCCGCGGCGGTTTTCAGTTACCGCCAGCATGGAGGTGACAAGGCTTTTGCCGACGCCGCCCTTGCCCGACACAACGCCGATAACGTGGCGTACGGTGCTAAATTCGTTCAGCTTTTCGTGTAAATCGTTCTCCGCGCCGCAATTGCTGCTGCACGATGAACAGTCATGGTTGCATCCCATTTTGCAATACCTCTTTTCATTATTTGATTTTCAGTATAGCACGAAAGTTACAGGATGGCAAGGGAAAAAATATCATCGAGCGAAATAACGGTTTTGTCGGCAAAAATCAGCTGACGCGCGGCAAAATCGACACGCCTCACCACGCCCTCCGTTTTAAGCAGAGCGCCGCCGGACTTGGATGCGTCGGGAACAAACACGGTCAGCCTTACTCGCAGGCGGCGCGTGCTTTCCGCCAGCACGCACAAAACCTCGTTCATTTCCGCCGCTTCTTCATCGGAGAGAACAGGGCGGCGGTTCGTCAGCCGCGCTTCCTCGCCGATTTGTGTGTCAAAGCCGGACAGCGCCGCAAACGGCGCAAACTGCGCCGCGCGCTCGCATACCGGCATCTGCCGTCGCGTGCGCGACGGCGTGTGCGGAAGATTGAGTATGTCACGGTAATCGTCGCTCATATCGACTCCTTTCCGGCGGTCACGCGCGGTGACCGCCGATTTGTTGATTGCGTTCGATGGTGGTGGCGCCTTCCTTAAAATTCATTCCCTTCAGCACGGCGTTTTTGCCGAAGCGTTTCCGCAAGCTTAGGATAGTCTCCTGGATTTTTCGCTCGCGCTGTTCGCGGCACGGCGCGTCGGCGGACTCGTCACAGACAAACAGGCTGAGCTGTTCGCTTTTTTGCGAGACGTCGATTTGCCGTTCGTATACCGTGTGGTTTGCTACGACATACATTCTCCGCACCAGCAGCGACGGATCGACGATCCGGTCGAACAGTCGCAGAGCTGCCGCACTGAATTTTTCGGTAGAGGAGGTAAAGCAGCCGAGGTTCTCGCTGCCGTGCGCCTGTTTCGGAAGTTCCCTTCCGTAGTAATCGGTTTTTATGTCTCCGCGGTACTGTGCGCGGCGCGCTTTGTCGCTCAGATTTTTAATATCATACCCAATGGTCAGCACAACCTGGTCGGTCAGCAGCCCCTTACTCACCAAGTCCAGCGACAGCAGCTCGGTCATTTCCTGAATGATCAGCCGTGCCTTTTCAAAGTTGTACGGTTCCTTGAGCACTTGCCCCAGACTAAGCGATTTGCTGCGCGGCGCGTAGGATTTGATCTCGCGCATGGTGCAGCTTTCCTGTCCCCACGCGTGGTCGATCAGCAGCTCGGCGTTGACGCCGAACAGCTTGTAGAGCAGAGCTTCGTTTTCCAGCGACATCCGTGCCACATCACCCATCGTGTACATTCCGTACCGTGCCAGACTGCGCGCGTAGCCTGCGCCGATGCGCCAAAAATCGGTTATCGGCCGGTGCGTCCACAGCAGCTCGCGGTAGCTTTGCTCGTCAAGCGCCGCCACACGCACGCCGTCGCGGTCGGGCGGCATCTTCTTTGCCACGATGTCCATTGCGATTTTGCAAAGATACAAATTGCTGCCGATGCCCGCCGTGGCGGTGATGCCGGTTTCGCGCAGGACGTCGCGTATCATGGTTACGGCAAGCTCGTGCGCGGTCATATGATAGGTTTTGATATAGCGCGACGCGTCGATGAACACCTCGTCCACCGAATAAACGTGGATGTCCTCCGGCGCGATATAACGCAGATATATGCCGTAAATCTGCCGGCTGACGCGTATATATTCCGCCATACGCGGTACGGCGGCAATGTAGTCGAGCTTAAGCTCCGGCCGCTTTTTAAGTTCGCTGAGAAAGTAGGATCTGTCCGCGAATTTTTTTCCGCTGAGACGGCTTTTGCGCAGGCTGTTGATTTCTTCTACACGCTGAACGACCTCGAACAGCCGCGCGCGGCCGCTGATCCCGAAGCTTTTCAGCGACGGCGACACCGCCAGGCAAATGGTCTTTTCGGTGCGGCTTTTATCCGCCACCACCAAATTGGCGTCCAGCGGATCCAGTCCGCGCGCCACACATTCTACCGAGGCGTAAAAAGACTTTAGATCAATGGCAATATACATTTTTGATGTTTAGCGTTAAATAAGATGGTTGAAAATACGTATATATGTTCGATTACAATTAAATAATAGCACAAATGTTCTATATAGTCAAGCGATTAATCGAAAATATTTTCGATTAATCAAAGAAATTTAAAATTGACAAACCGCTGCGGGATTGGTACAATGAATTTGGAAAACAGTTTATCATTATAATCAGCAAGGAGCCGGTACAATGAAACAGGAAAACTTCGCCATGCTGTGTGACTTTTATGAGTTCACTATGGCAAACGGATATTTTAAAAACGGATTTTATCAAAAGAACGTCTACTTTGACGTGTTTTTTCGCAAGGTGCCCGACAACGGCGGCTTTGCCATCGCAGCAGGCTTGGAGCAGGTGATCGACTACATCAGCGAGCTGCACTTTGAGCAGGAGGACATTGAGTATCTGCGCGGAAAGGGAATTTTTGACGAGGAGTTTTTGAGCTATCTTGCCGGTTTTAAATTCAGCGGCGACATTTACGCGGTGCCGGAGGGCACTCCGGTGTTTCCGAACGAGCCGATAATGACGATCAAGGCGCCTGCCATTGAGGCGCAGCTGGTGGAGACCTTTGTGCTGCTGAGCCTGAACCATCAAAGCCTGATCGCCACCAAAGCCAACCGAATCGTGCGTTCGGCGCAGGGCAGAGCGGTGCTGGAGTTCGGCTCACGCCGCGCGCAGGGCGCAAGCGGCGCGGTGCTGGGCGCCAGAGCCGCTTATATCGGCGGCTGCAAAGGTACAGCCTGCGCTTTGACCGACGAGTTGTTCGGCGTGCCTGCCGGCGGCACTATGGCGCATTCGTGGGTGCAGATGTTCGACAATGAGTACGAGGCGTTCAAGGCTTACTGCGAGCTGTATCCCGACAACCCGACCTTGCTGGTAGATACATATAACACGCTTAAAAGCGGTGTTCCGAATGCGATAAAGGTGTTTAAGGAGGTGTTGCTGCCGCAGGGCAAGACAAAATGCGCCATTCGGCTGGATTCGGGCGACATCTCCTATCTGTCAAAAAAAGCGCGCAAAATGCTGGATGACGCGGGACTGACCGAGTGCACCATCACCGCGTCCAACGCTCTGGATGAAAAGCTGATTCGCGATTTGATGATGCAGGGCGCAAGGGTGGACACCTTCGGCGTCGGCGAGCGGCTGATCACCTCGTCCTCCGCACCTGTGTTCGGCGGCGTGTACAAGCTGGTCGCGGTTGAGGACGAAAGCGGCGAGATCGTGCCGAAAATCAAGGTCAGCGAAAACACTGCAAAAATCACCAATCCGCATTTTAAAAAGCTTTACCGTTACTACGATAAAGAAAGCGGCAAGGCGCTTGCCGACGAGCTTTGCGTTTACGATGAATCCGTGGACGACAGCCGTCCGCATACGATTTTTGACCCCAATGCCACATGGAAAACAAAAACGCTTACGGACTTTACCGCGCGCGAGCTGCTGGTTCCGGTGTTCAAAGACGGCAAGTGCGTTTACGATTTGCCGTCTATTGAAGAAATCGCCGAATATTGCCGCGAACAGGTGGAGCTGCTGTGGGATGAGGTCAAGCGCTTTGAGAATCCGCATAACTACTATGTTGATCTGTCGCGCAAGCTTTATGAAATCAAAAATATTCTGCTCAGCGTTGCAAACGCGTAGCGAAAGTATCAAAGCGTTCTGTCGCTCAGACAGGGCGCTTTTAATATCGGGATGCGGTTTATGATCGGCGATAAGAACAGTTTGACTTTTGCGCTGTAATAGGATATAATAATAAGGATAGTATGGAGCGGAAAATGATAATCTCCGGATCATAAGGGTTATTTAGGAGTATGAGAATAATGAAAAAGCTGAATTATCGCAAGATGGTTTTGATGCTTGCGGACATTATTATAATAACCGTCAGCGGCATTACGTTGAACTATATTCTTGCGCTGACAAAAGTTATCCCGTTGTCATTGAACGGCGGATTTTTCTATGAGGCAAACGGAAATCTGTTTTTCTATATTCTTCTCAGTCTGATGTGCTGTGAACTGATGATGTTGATTTTCGGTTCTTATTCGCGAATGTGGCGGTATTTTAACATCCACGATTATTTTATGTGCGGGATCGCAATGACCATCGGCTTTTTGATGGGCTATGGCTTGTTGTGGCTGCTGCCGACCGAGCCTCCGCGCAAAATCTTTTATTCTTTGTTTTATATTGTTGCTACGCTGGGCGTTTTGCTTTTCCGCTTTACCTTTAAACGGACGTTCCTCAGTCTGACTCGCGTGGGACAGCAGGAAAATTTGCAGCGCACGCTGATAGTCGGCGCCGGACAAGCGGGACGTATGATCGTTAAGGAGATCCGAAACGCCGAGACGGACTCTAAAAACCCTTCTTCCAATTTGGTGCCGATATGTATGGTAGACGATGACCCCACCAAGCTTCATTCGCGCTTTCAGGGCGTTGAGGTAGTGGGCGTTTGCGCGGAGATCCCCGATATTTGCACAAAGTATCAGATCGACAATATCATTGTCGCCGTGCCTTCCTGCGAGGAGGACGAAAAGCGCCGCATTCTTGACTACTGTTCAGCAACAAAATGCGACATTAAGGTCATCCCTTATCTCAGCGAGCTGCTGCTGACCGATAACGCGCCGCAGCTGATCGCACAGGCAAAGGAGATAAAAATTGAGGATTTGCTCGGAAGAAAACCGATCGAGTTCAACCGAAATAAAATCGCGCAGTTTATCTGCGGCAAAGTGTGTATGGTAACAGGCGGCGGCGGATCGATTGGCAGCGAGCTTGTGCGCCAGATCGCCAAATACAGCCCGAAGCAGGTCATTATTGTTGATATTTATGAAAACAACGCCTACGACATCCAACAGGAGCTTAGGCTGGAATACGGCGATGAGCTGGATTTGGTCACGCTGATCGCCTCGGTGCGCGACTACGACAAGATGGAGTGCATCTTTAAGAAGTATCATCCTCAGATCGTTTTCCACGCGGCGGCGCACAAGCACGTGCCGCTGATGGAAACAGTGCCGGAGGAAGCGGTTAAAAACAATGTGTTTGGCACCTTTAATGTTGCGACGCTCGCCGAGTTTTACAAGACGGATAAGTTTGTGATGATCTCCACCGACAAGGCGGTGAACCCCACAAACGTTATGGGCGCCACCAAGCGCGCCTGCGAAATGATCGTTCAGTACAAGGCGCAAACGTCGATGCACACGGAGTATGTGACCACGCGCTTTGGCAATGTGCTTGGATCCAACGGCTCGGTCATTCCTTTGTTCCGCCGCCAGATCGAAAGCGGCGCGCCAGTAACGGTGACGCATCCCGACATCATTCGCTACTTTATGACCATTCCCGAAGCGGTTTCGCTGGTGCTGGAGGCAGGCGCTATGGCTAAGGGCGGCGAGATATTTGTTCTGGATATGGGCGCTCCGGTCAAGATCACAACTTTGGCGGAGAACCTGATCCGTATGTACGGCAAGGTGCCGTACGAGGAGGTTCCGATCGTCTTTACGGGTTTGCGGCCCGGCGAAAAGCTTTTTGAGGAGCTGTTGATGGACGAAGAGGGACTGAAATCCACTGCCAACAAAAAAATATTTATCGGCAATCAGATCCAGATCGATCCCACGGAAATGCTGTATAAGTTAAATATTCTGCACGAAAGCGCGCAGGCGAACGACAGCGAAAAAACGGTGCAGATCCTCAGCGAACTGGTTCCGACCTTCTGTCATCAGGAGCAAAAATAAAAAATGTGTTTAGGGACGTGCGTTGTGTGCGTCCCTTGTTGTTTTTACGGGAATTTTGCGGATCGATCGGAAAAACGGATGACGGGTATGCGATTCTGCTTGACTTTTTCTGTTGCGTATGATAAAATTTTTATGATTGTGTAAGTGTATTTTACTTTATTGGAAACCCTTTTGCCCCGCCGTTGAAATAAGGTGTTGGAAAGACGGATCTTTCCAAAGGCGGGCGATAGCGTCTGTGACGCTTTTTTGCTGAAAATGCGTATTTTCCATACGTGTTGAAAGATATACATAAAATAGTGCTCATCGAAAGGAGGATAACGGAGTCTGTTAGCGCCGGGACCTAAATGGTTGACGAGGGTTGACGGTTATCGAAAGATTCGGCGGATGCCGTCACGGCTTGGGGGAGCAAATCCCCTTCGGCGAGTCGTTAGAGAGAAAGGAAAAAGCAGAATCAACACTGTAACAGAGGTTCTCTTGACGCCGCGAAAACTAATATTAAAAATTTGTCAGGCTTAGTCTAAGGAGATAAGAACTATGAGAGTAGTAATCCAGGATAATTACGATAAAATGTGCAAGTGGGCGGCAAACTATATCGCTCAGAAAATCAAAAACCACAAGGAAGACCGTCCGTTTGTACTCGGTTTGCCCACCGGTTCTTCGCCCATCGGCGTTTACAAGGAGCTTTACACCATGAATCAGGCAGGCGAGCTTTCCTTCGCAAACGTTGTAACCTTCAATATGGACGAATACCTCGGTCTGCCTCACGAGCATGACCAGAGCTACTGGTATTTTATGCACGACAACTTCTTTGATCACCTTGTTGATATGAAGCCCGAGAACATCAACATCCTCAATGGTATGACCGATGATCCCGAAGGCGAGTGCGCAAGATATGAGGAGAAGATCGCTTCCTACGGCGGCATCGATCTGTTTATGGGCGGTATCGGCGTTGACGGTCACATCGCGTTCAACGAGCCGTTCACCAGCCTTGCATCCCGCACCGGCGTAAGAAATCTTACAACCGATACCAGAATCGTAAACTCCCGTTTCTTCGGCAACGATCCCGAAGCTGTTCCCGCTCAGGCTCTGTCCGTCGGCGTTGGCACCGTTACCGATTCCAAGGAAGTGCTGATTCTGATCAACGGCCACAACAAGGCAAGAGCGTTGGCGGAAACCGTTGAAGGCTCTGTAAGCCACAAGTGGACCTGCTCCGCTTTGCAGATGCACAACGGCGCTATCATCGCCTGCGATGAGGCTGCCTGCGGCGAGCTGACCGTTGACACCTACAAATATTTCCTGGACATCGAACAAAAGGAGAGACTTTAATGTATACAATCAAAGACCTCTATGATCTTGATCATACGCTCGCAAAGGATTACCTTGCGCAGTTTACCTATCCTTGGGAGGCTCTTAAGGGCATCAAGGATATGATTTTGGCGCTGGGTCCCACCTTGGGCGATGATTACGAGGAAGTCAGCGAAAACGTTTGGGTACACAAGACCGCAACTGTTTTTCCTTCGGCTTATTTGGGCGCTCCCTGCATCATCGGTCCCGAAACCGAGGTGCGTCACGGCGCGTTTGTGCGCGGTTCGGCGCTGGTTGGCGCAAACTGCGTTGTCGGTAACTCCGTAGAGCTGAAGAACGTCATTCTGTTTGACCATGTGCAGACGCCGCACTACAACTATGTAGGCGACTCCATTCTGGGTTATTTCTCCCACATGGGCGCAGGCTCTATCACATCTAACGTAAAATCCGACAAAAAGCTCGTTGTCGTTCACAACGGCACCGAGAGCATTGAAACAGGAATCAAAAAATTCGGCGCAATGCTGGGCGACTATGTAGAGGTCGGCTGCAACGCGGTTTGCAATCCCGGCACCGTGCTGGGCAGACACGCAAGCGTGTATCCCACCTCTTGTGTGCGCGGCGTTGTTCCCGAAAACTGCATTTTCAAAAACAGCGGAGATATTGTAGAAAGGAAGGCTGACTGATGGGTAAATATTTTGGTACCGACGGCTTTCGCGGCGAGGCAAACAAAAATCTGACATTTGACCACGCGGTAAAGATCGGCAGATTCTTGGGATGGTATTTCGGCGAGAATATGGGCAAGAAGGCAAAGGTCGTCATCGGTAAGGACACCCGCCGTTCCTCCTATATGTTTGAATACGCGCTGTGCACAGGCTTGATGGCAAGCGGCGCCGACGCGTATATTATGCACGTTACGACCACTCCTTCCGTTGCTTACATCACCCGTATCGATGATTTTGACTGCGGAATTATGATTTCAGCCTCCCACAACCCCTACTATGATAACGGCATTAAGCTGCTCAACGGCAAGGGCGAAAAAATGGAGGAGGAGACCTTGCTTAAGGTCGAGGAATACATCGACGGCAAGCTTGAGATCCCCGTGGCGCAGAGAGACGCTATCGGCAGAACCGTTGACTATGTAGCCGGCAGAAACCGCTACATCGGATACCTGATCTCCATGAGCAAGTACAGCTTCAAGGGCATTAAGGTCGGTTTGGATGTTGCCAACGGCGCTGCATGGCAGATCGCAAAGGGCGTTTTTGACGCGCTGGGCGCAAAGACCTATGTTATGAACGACAACCCCGACGGATACAACATCAACACCGACTGCGGCTCTACTCACATTGAGCATTTGCAGAAGTTCGTGGTGGAAAACGGTCTGGACATCGGCTTTGCTTACGACGGCGACGCTGACCGCTGCTTGGCGGTCGATGAAAAGGGCAACCTGGTTACAGGCGACCACATCATCTATATGTACGGCTGCTATATGAAGGAAAGAGGCAAACTGCTCAACAACAAGGTCGTCGCTACCATTATGAGCAACTTCGGCTTGTTCAAGGCGCTTGACAAGGTGGGCATTGGTTACGACAAGGTAAATGTCGGCGACAAGTATGTTTATGAAAATATGGTTAAAACCGGCAACCGCGTAGGCGGCGAGGAATCCGGTCACATCATCTTCTCAAAGTACGCCACCACCGGCGACGGCATTCTGACTTCTCTTAAGCTGATGGAAGTTATGCTTGCAAAGGAAAAGCCCATGAGCGAGCTTGCGGCTCCCATGGTGATGTATCCTCAGGTTCTCAAGAATGTTCGCGTTAAATCCAAGCCCGACGCGAAGAACGATCCCGACGTACAGGCGGAGGTCGCCAAGGTTGCCGAGGCATTGGGCGACAACGGCAGGATCCTGCTCAGAGAGTCCGGCACCGAACCGGTTATCCGCGTGATGGTAGAGGCAGGCTCTGACGAAGAGTGCGAGAAGTACGTTGATCAGGTAATCGACGTTATCCGCGCAAAGGGTCACATTATCGGTTAATACTTTATTGCGGCGCAAGGCTTACACGGTCTTGCGCCGTTTTGTTTTTGCTGCATACAATAATTCATAAGTGTACATTGCTTTTTTCGCAAAAAAGTGGTAAAATTCCAACAAAATAACTTTATTTCCATAAAAGAATATTAAACGATTGACAAACCGGTTCAAAAGGACTATAATAAATCGATATGTGTATTTTGGGGTGGTGTCCGTTTTTGGATGATCCCGTAATAATAAACTCAATTAAAAAGCTACAAGACGGGACGCCGCGCATTTTGAATTAAAGCGTTTGATTTAAAACCATTATAAAACGATACCGTTTATCATTTCCCGCGGCTTTGGGAATGTTTGGAATTTGGAGGCTGTGTTTTGAAGGTAGGACTTGACATAGGCTCAACCACGATTAAGTGCGTTGTGCTTGACGACGAAAACAAGCTGATTTACAGTACATATGAACGCCATTTGTCGCAGATCACCGACAAAATCGCGGAGATCCTCGACCGCGTGCGCAAGGAGATCCCCGGAGTTGAAAAGGCTCCGCTGGCGCTTTCCGGATCGGCAGGCATGGGCGTGGCGCAGGACTGCGGCATTGACTTCGTTCAGGAGGTTTACGCCACCAGAGTAGCCGCGAACACCTTTATTCCCGGCACCGACGTGGTTATCGAGCTTGGCGGCGAGGACGCGAAGATCCTGTTCCTCACCAACGGACTTGAGGTGCGTATGAACGGAACCTGCGCGGGCGGCACCGGCGCGTTCATCGATCAAATGGCAACGCTGCTCAACGTTCCGCTGGAGGAGCTTGACGACCTTGCCAAGCAATATGAAAAAACCTACACCATCGCTTCGCGCTGCGGAGTGTTCGCTAAAACCGACATTCAGCCTCTGCTAAACCAGGGCGCGCGCAAAAGCGATATTGCGGAGAGCATCTTCAACGCCGTTGTCAGCCAGACAGTGGCAGGCTTGGCGCAGGGCAGAGAGATCGAAGGTCAGATCGTCTATCTGGGCGGTCCGCTGACCTTTATGAGCGAGCTGCGCCGCTGCTTTGACCGCACCCTCAACACAAAGGGTATTTGTCCCGAAAATTCACTGTATTATGTTGCCGCCGGCGCCGCGCTGTGCGCCGAGGAAGTGATCGACTATGATACGGTGATCGAAAATGTAAAGAACTACCGCGGCACAGGCAACTTTGCCTTTAACAAACCGCTGTTTGAAAACGAGGCGGAATACGAGGCGTTTACGGCTCGGCATAACCGCGCCACGGTCAATCAAAAGGAGCTGCGCGGCTACACCGGCAACGCATATATCGGTATGGACGCCGGATCCACCACGGTCAAGGGCGTGGTGCTGAACGATTCGGGCGAGCTGCTCTATTCAAAATATCTCCCTTCAAAGGGCAATCCGGTTGAAATCATCAAGGGCTTTTTGGAGGAGGTCTACGCCGTAAATCCCACGCTTAACGTGGTATCCTCCGCGGTCACGGGCTACGGCGAGGACATAATCAAAAACGCGTTTGACGTAGACTACGGCATTGTGGAAACGATCGCCCACTTTACTGCCGCAAAGTATTTTATGCCCGACGTTGAGTTTATCATCGACATCGGCGGACAGGACATCAAGTGCTTCAAGATCCACAACGGCGCAATTGACAATATTTTCCTTAACGAAGCGTGTTCATCGGGCTGCGGAAGCTTTTTGCAGACCTTCGCAAACGCTTTGGGTTATGAGATCGAGGAGTTTTCCAAGCTGGGACTCTTTGCGAAGCGTCCGGTCGACCTCGGCTCGCGCTGTACGGTATTTATGAATTCCAGCGTCAAGCAGGCGCAAAAGGACGGCGCCACCATTGAGGACATTTCGGCAGGACTGTCGCTCAGTGTTGTTAAGAACGCGCTTTATAAGGTCATCCGCGCGTCGAGCCCCGACGAGCTGGGCAAGCGGATCGTCGTTCAGGGCGGAACCTTCCTCAACGACGCTGTTCTGCGCGCGTTCGAAATGGAAATGGGCACCCAGGTCGTGCGTCCGAATATCGCCGGACTGATGGGCGCGTACGGCGCGGCGCTGTACGCCAGAAAAAAGTCGGGCGGCAGCGGAAAAAGCAAGCTGGCGGACGCCGAGGCTCTTAAAAATTTTGTCCATGAAATCAAGGTTACCAACTGCGGACTGTGCAACAACAATTGCCGCCTGACGATCAATTCCTTCGGCGGCGGCAGACGCTTCATCGCGGGCAACCGCTGCGAGCGTCCGATCACCAAAAAAGCACCGTACTCAGATTTGAATATGTACGAATACAAGCTCGGTCTGATCAACGCCTACAAGCCGGTAGAGGGACTGCGCGGCAAGCTGGGCATTCCGATGGGACTCAATATGTATGAGCTGTATCCGTTCTGGCACCGCTTCTTCACCGAGCTGAAGTTTGAGGTGCATCATTCGCCCGCGTCATCGCGCAAGCTGTATCAGCGCGGTCAGCAGACTATTCCAAGCGACACCGTTTGCTTCCCTGCAAAGCTGATGCACGGCCATGTTCAGGCGCTGATCGACAGCGGCATTGAAAATATCTTCTATCCCTGCCTGTCCTACAACTTTGATGAACACCTTGGCGACAATCACTACAACTGTCCTGTCGTAGCGTACTACCCCGAGGTCATCAAGAACAATATGAAGGACATCCGCAAGGTCAACTTCATTAAGGAGTATTTCGGTATCCACCGTCCGAAGGACTTTCCCAAGAAGGCGTATGAACGCCTGAGCTTCTATTTCCCCGATTTGACGCTCAACGAGGTCCGTGTGGCGGCTCGCAAGGCATACGAGGAATACGACCTTTATATGCAGAAGGTGCGCCAAAAGGGTGACGAGATCATCGCGCGCGCCGAAAAAGAAGGCAAAAAGATTTTTGTGCTGGCAGGCAGACCGTATCACATCGACCCCGAGATAAATCACGGCATCGACAAGCTGATCGCCGGCTTTGACGTTGCGATCGTCAGCGAGGATGTGATCTCGCCGCGTGTTGAGGCGTTCAACACACACGTGCTTAACCAGTGGACATATCATTCGCGTTTGTACGCTGCCGCGAAATACGTCACCACACGCAAGGATATGGAGCTTGTGCAGCTTGTATCCTTCGGATGCGGCGTGGACGCGATCACCACCGACGAGGTGCGCGAGATCCTGGAGAGCAAAAACAAGATTTACACCCAGATCAAAATTGACGAAATCACTAACCTTGGCGCGGTAAAAATCAGAATCAGAAGTCTGCTGGCGGCAATCGAAAACGATTAACGCCGCGGCTGTAAAGGAATAGAAATATGGCTGAATTAAAATACGACAAAAAAACAGGACGTCTGATGTTCACCAAGCAGATGAAGCGCGAGGGTTACAAGATTTTGATGCCCAATATGGCGCCTATTCACTTTCGCATTCTTGCCAATGTGTTTCGAAGCTTTGGCTATAACTGCGAGCTGCTTGAAACCACCGGCCCCGAAATCGCGCAGACCGGACTGAAATATGTACACAACGACACCTGTTATCCGGCGCTGCTTGTTATCGGACAGTTTATTCACGCGCTGCAAAGCGGCAAATACGACGTGCATAAAACCGCGCTGATGATGACGCAGACCGGCGGCGGATGCCGCGCCTCAAACTACATCCATCTGCTGAGAAAGGCGCTGAAAAAAGCGGGCTTTGATTATGTTCCCGTCATTTCGCTGTCCTTCGGAATGGAAAAAAACAGCGGCTTTTCGCTGACGCTGCCGCTGATCCGCCGCTTTGCCGGCGGCTTGGTATACGGCGACCAGCTGATGCTGCTTTCAAACCAAACCAAGCCATACGAGGTAAACAAGGGCGAAACCATGGCGCTTGTAGAGCGCTGGAGCGACCGCGTTTCAAAAATGCTGATCGACGGCAAGGGCTACTCCATGGAGGAAGTCGACGAGACGCTCCATAAGCTCACAAAGGATTTTTCCAAAATACAGCTTAACCGAGTGCCAAAGGTCAAGGTCGGCGTCGTCGGCGAGATTTACGTAAAGTATTCAAAAATGGCTAACAACGGTCTTGAGGAGTTTTTGGCGGAGCAGGACTGCGAGGTTTGCCTGCCCGGACTTATGGGCTTTGGCTGCTTTAAGGTGGACAACCGCATCGAGGACTACAAAATGTTCGGCGGCAACCGCATTAAATATGAATTTTGCAAACGCCTTCTCGATTACCTTACCGGACTGGAAAAGGTTATGATCGAAGCGGCGGAGCGATTTGGCTTTGTGCCGCCGCCCCGATACGCGCATACCAAGGAGCTTGTCAAGGACGTTATCGGATATGGCAGCAAAATGGGCGAGGGCTGGCTGCTTACTGCGGAAATGCTGGAGCTTGCCGAAACAGGCTATGAAAACATCGTCTGCACCCAGCCGTTCGGCTGTCTGCCAAATCACATCAACGGCAAGGGCGCCATCCGCAGAATCAAGGAGGTCAAGCCTAACGCCAATATCGTCACTATCGACTACGACCCCGGCGCGCCGAAGGTCAATCAGGAAAACCGTATCAAGCTGATGCTTGCGGTCGGCAAGGAAGAACTGAAAAAGAAGCAGGAGGCTGCCGCCGAGAAAGGCGAACAGCCCGACGAAAAAGCATAAAGCGATCAAAGGAGCGGTCAAGTTTGCCGCTCCTTCATTTTCTTGCCGAAAAATGCATATACTATATTGAAACTGAGGTTGGTTATGAAAAGAGAAACGATAAAACGCCTGATCGACGCGGAGGAAATGAAGCGCCACAAGGTCAAAACAGCCGTCTATTTTATTATTCGCGCGGTCACCGCGGGCGTGATGGTCGTCAGCATTTTGCAGGGAAAGTGGGAAAACACCATGACCTGTGTGCTGACGCTGCTGCTGATGCTGATCCCGGTGTTTGTGGAACGCCGGCTGAGGATCGCGCTGCCTACGGTGATGGAGTGCGTTGTCATTATTTTTATGTTCGCCGCGAACATTTTGGGAGAGATACATTCCTTCTACGGCAAAATCCCGATGTGGGACACGATCCTTCATACGCTAAACGGCTTTATTTGCGCAGGCGTCGGCTTTGGGCTGATCGATATTCTCAACCGTCACGAACGCGTAAAAATGCAGCTTTCGCCGGTGTTTGTGGTGCTGTTTTCTTTTTGCTTTTCCATGACGGTCGGCACGGTTTGGGAATTTTTTGAGTTTGGAATGGACGTGTTTTTTGCCAATGATATGCAGAAGGACACCGTGATCAATTCCATCCACTCATACACGCTGCTGGATACCCTTGGCACAATGAACGCGGAAAACATAAAAGAAACCGCCGTAAACGGACAAAGCCTCGGCATTAACGGCTATTTGGACGTCGGGCTTTATGACACGATGAAGGATCTGTTTGTCAACTTTGTCGGTGCGGTCGTGTTTAATATTGCCGGTTATTTTTATTTGATCGGACGTAAAAAGCACACGGAATTTATTGAGAACTTCATTCCCACCGCTATAAAAGAAGCAAGTTCCGCAACAAAAGTATAATGGTGAGGAAAACAAAAAAGCCGTCGGTGTGACGGCTTTTTTGAACGCTATTTTTCTTTGTCAAAATGCAGCGATGTGTCGCCTGCCTCGGCGATCATACCGTCTTGTCCGTCCGGCTTTAGGATCGTAGACTGCGATTTTGAAAAGTTTGACGGCAGCGACTGATCCTGTATCACCTCGCCGCTTTTTGTGTCGGTTTCCTTTTGGTGCTCAACGTGAAGCGCCAGGCAGTTGCTGCCGATACTTTCGGTGTAGCCGCTGAACACAAGGGTGCTTTTGTCACCCTTAAGGGTATAGGTGAAGTCGTCGCCTTTTATTTCCATTTTTGCTGAGTCATAGTTTTTCTTCAGCTGATCGGAAAGCTCGGTGCAGTTCCAGCTGCCGTTGAGGAAAAGCGCCTTTTGGCTGGTTTCGTCGGCTGTTTTGTCCTTATTGTTGCAAGCGCACAAGGCGACGGCAACGGCAACCAACAGCAAAAAAGAAAAAAGCTTTTTCATCTTATCATCCTTTTCTTTTTGGAATATCTCTATTATATCCTTCGCGTGCCTGTTCGTCAACCTTTTGACGACGTTATTTGCTTTAAATGGCGGTATTTTTCCTTGGTCGCCATACCGCCGCGCAAATGCCGTTCGCTTTTGTTGCGCTCCAATATCTCGCGCACCTGCCGCCACAGCGCCGGATTTTGCCGCCGCAGCCTGTCCGTCACATCCTTGTGCACCGTGCTTTTGCTGATTCCGAATTTTTGCGCCGTTTGGCGCACCGTGGCGCCTTGCTCGGCGATGTAACTGCCCAGCGTGCAGGCGCGTGCTTCAACCGGATCCATACTATTCGTCCTTTCCTTTGGTGGGTTTACCCATCTATATGTCCGGACACAAAAACTTATGCAGAATCGACAACCGCAGGCAAAAAAATTGTTGCAATATTCCATTGAAGCGCAGAGGAACAGATGGTATAATAGGAATACATTGATTATTCTGAGAGGAAGATTTGTATGACTCGAAAACTATATAAAACAGCGGCGCTGATCCTGACGCTGGCACTGTTGCTCGGAGCGGTTTTGATCCCCGCGTCTGCCGCGACGCTTGGCGAGGATATGACCTTTGGGAAGATTTCCGAGTACAAGGACTTTTACGAGCAGCATAAGCACGCGGTAGATACCGTGGCAAAGGGAATATATGATTTGGAAACACAGATCGACATTGCCGATGACCATATTCGTACCGATGATCTGGCGACACTGTATACCGTTGTGACGCACACGCATCCGGAGCTGTTTTATGCAGGCTTGGTGTACAACTATACCTACTACCGAAAAAACGGCGTGGATTATGTCTACACGTT
>JBGUOX010000080.1:0-3303 GCA_045129995.1 Ruminococcus sp.
CAACATGGCAAATTATAAAAATATAGAATCCGCTCTGATTCACGGCGGAATATCAACAGACAAATTTACGGGAGCGGTCAATGTTCCAATCTATCAGACCTCGACCTATCAGCAGACCGGCTTGGGTGAGGAGCCAAAGTGGGAGTATTCGCGCACGGGAAATCCGACCCGCGCCGCATTGGAAGCGTTGATCGCGGAGCTTGAGGGCGGCAAGGCAGGCTTTGCTTTCGGCTCAGGCATGGCGGCGATCACGGCGGTACTCAGCTTGTTTGAATCGGGCGATAAGGTTCTGATTTCGAGCAACGTCTACGGCGGCACCTTCCGCGTACTCGACAAGGTGTTCAATCATTTCAATATCGGCTATTCGATTGAGGACACCACCGATTTAGCCGCACTGGAGAGCAAAATCACCTCCGATGTCAAGGCGATCCTCGTTGAAAGTCCTGCGAATCCTCTGCTTACGATCACAGACATTGCGGCGGTTGCTGCTCTCGCAAAAAAGCACGGGCTCCTCTCGATCGTCGACAATACTTTTATGACTCCCTACCTCCAAAGACCGATAGAGCTGGGCGTTGATATCGTCGTACACAGCGCGACAAAATACCTCGGAGGTCACAGCGACGTAGTTTCGGGCTTGGTTGTCGTCAATGATGACGGGCTCGCGCAAAAACTCGCATTTATCCAGAATTCAACAGGCGGCGTGCCGGGACCCTTCGACAGCTTTTTGCTTATCAGAGGGATCAAAACTCTCGGCGTACGACTTGACCGTCACGTTGCAAACGCTGAAAAAGCCGCTGAATATCTGCAAAACCACAGGGCGGTAAAAAAGGTTTACTACCCCGGACTGCCAGACGCGCAGGGCTATGAAATCAACAAGCGTCAGGCGAAAAACGGCGGCGCGATGATTTCCTTTGAGCTTTACGAAAACTACAATATCAAAAAATTCTTCAAGGCGTTAAAGCTTGTTGCGCTTGCCGAAAGTCTCGGCGGCGTGGAGAGCCTTGTATGCCATCCGGCAAGCATGACGCACGCCTCCGTTCCTTACGAGGTTCGTCAGAAGGTCGGCATTACCGACGGCTTGATCAGACTGTCTATCGGCATTGAAAGCATCGACGATATTTTAGCCGATCTGGAACAGGCTATTGCGGAAAGTGAGGAATAAATATGGCTCTTTATAACGACATGCAACAGCTGATTGGCAACACGCCGCTCGTAAAGCTGAATCACATTGATTTGCCCGAAGGATCGAATCTTTATGCGAAATTAGAATTATACAATCCTTCCGGCAGTGTGAAGGACAGAATTGGAAAATATATGATCGGGGACGCCGAAAAACGCGGTATCCTAAAAAAGGGCGGCACGATCGTCGAGGCTACGGCAGGAAATACGGGTCTCGGGATCGCCTTTGCCGCGCTGAACAAGGGTTATAGGATCATCTTTGTCGTTCCGACTAAATTTTCCGAAGAAAAGCAAACGCTCCTGCGTGCTCTCGGCGCGGAGATCATCAACACTCCCCGTGAGGGCGGTATGCTCGGCGCGTGGGATAAGGCTGAGGAAATACGCCGCTCCATTCCCGGTGCGGTCACGCTCGAACAGTTCAAAAACCAGGCGAATCCGCAGGCGCATTATGAAACGACGGGAAAAGAAATATTTGAGGATCTGAACGGTCAAATAGATTATCTTGTCGCAGGCGCAGGCAGCGGCGGCACCTATTCCGGCGTTGTCAGGTTTTTGAAAGAGAAAAACAAAAACATTACAGGTGTGCTTGCCGATCCCGTCGGCTCCACTATGGGAGGCGGCGAGCACGGCGATTATAATATCGAGGGTATCGGCAATGACTTTATAGCCGACACCATGGATATGTCGCTTGTTGACAGGGTGGTCAAAATGACCGACGCAGAGGCGTTTGACGGAGCACGCGAGCTTGCGTCAAGGGAAGGCATCTTTGCCGGCTCTTCCTCGGGCGCGGCACTGGCTGCGGCAAAAAAACTTGTCAGCAGCGGTGCGAGGGGAAATATAGTTATTATTCTTCCCGACCGCGGCGACCGTTATTTTACAAAACATCTTTATGAATAGGTGACGTTTAAAATGCGGATCATTGATTTTCACGCGCACATATATCCCGACAAAATCGCGGAAAAGGCGACGAATGCCACTGGCGATTTCTACGGCATTACACCTGCCTGCATAGGAACAAGTGAAGCCTTACTCAGAGAAGGTAAAAGGGCGGGTATTGACAGATTTGTCCTTCTGCCTGTCGCAACCAGACCCGAGCAGGCGCGGCATATCAATACCTTTATTCGTGACGAGGTGAACGCTCACGCTGAATTTCACGGCTTCGGAACGCTTCACCCCGACAGCGCAACAATGCTCGAAGAAGCGGAATATATCCTGCAATCAGGTCTTTTGGGCGTAAAGCTGCACCCTGATACACAGGGCTTCAATACCGATGATAAACGGCTGTTTGAGGTGTACGATTATTTGCAGGGCAGAGGAACGCTGATCGTTCACTGTGGCGACAAAAGGTTTGATTATTCCCATCCGCGCCGCCTGAAAAAAGTGATAGACAATTTTCCAAAGCTCTGCGTCATTGCCGCGCACCTCGGCGGCTGGTCGCTGTTTGATGAGGCGTTCGCGCTGCTGAAAAACAGCGATTGCTTCTTCGATATTTCAAGCTGCACGATGTTTTTGCCGTCGGAAAAGGTCGCGAAATACATTCGCGGCTACGGAGCCGACAGGGTTTTGTTCGGTACGGATTTCCCTCTGTGGAGCATGGAAACCGAGGTAAAAGCCTTTCAAAAGCTTCCTCTGACATCAACGGAATTTGAGAAGATCGCGTACAAAAACGCGTTAAGGGTTATAGGTTGAATCTATTACCAACTATACCTATAGGATATTGGACAATAAGAAAAACTAATGATATAATAGGCTCACTGAAACGAAAGGAGAAAACGCAATGACTACCTACGCAACAATGTGTATGAATACCTTTATGTGTAAAATGCAGAAGGCGGTTTTCTGCGTTAAGGCATGCTGTGCGTTCCGAATGTGAAGGGCAGTTCTGCGTTTCACTAAGGAAGTCAGCATATGACTTCCGTTTTTTTATGCCACTGAAAAGGAGTAATCAAATGAAAAAGATATTGATCGTCTGTATCACAGCACTTGTCGCTGCGTTCACCGTAAGCGGCTGCGCAACGACAAGCGCGTCAACGGAAAGCAGTCACAGCGAAAGCGAAACGAGCGACTGTTGTAAGGAAAAGGAAACAACCGCCTCAGAGCTTCCCGACTGCTGCAAAAACAAAG
>JBGUOX010000081.1:0-6018 GCA_045129995.1 Ruminococcus sp.
TATCTCAAAATCATCTGGTTGGACAGCATATGCTATAACATGGATCGGCACACAGAAAATTTCGGATTCCTGCGTGACGCACATACAGGAGAGATCATCTCCATGGCGCCGAACTACGACAATAACATCGCGCTCATATCGCGCGGATACCCGAATAGCTCCAACCGTGAGCACGACGGAATCGTCGGCTTTTTCCGCGATTTTGTCCAAAGCAATCCCACAGCAAAGTCTATGCTGCAAGATTTGCAACTGCCGGAAATTACGGATGAAATGATAGATGAATGCTTTGCCGGAATCCCTATTGAGATAAACCGCAACTTCGTAAAGGCATTTATTCTAAACGGACAATGCGTTGTTCGGGAAATTATTTCGGAAGAACCTTCCGAGGATGAAACGGAACAGGATTCCTTTGATTTGACGCTGTAAAAAGAGTAAAAAATATTTTTTATCAAGACGCTGCTGAAATGCGGCGTCTTTTTATTTGGAGGAATACAATGACACAATATATTTATCCGCAGAATCTCCGTGCAAAGGCAAACCTTTGGCTTTGGAATCTGCGGGATTTTTTGATTATGGGCATTGCCGCACTGCTATCGGTTGTGATTTTGGTGCAGACACACATTTTCCTTCCCGCGGCGGCGACCTTGCTCTATGCCTTTCTCAGCATTCGTTTAGATGATACTACCATCATCGACTATCTGAGATATGCTGTCAAGTTTTTTATCAGCACACAGCAATACTTTGAATGGAGGTGAATCGCTTGGCAAAAAAGCAACAGAAAAAGAAAAAAGGACGCTCGGTTCAGCAGCTCATCGGCATTAAGACCTTCACCAAACACGGAATCAGGGTTGGCAAAGATGAGCTGCTTTTTTATGCAATCACACCGACCAATATTTCGGTACTTTCCGCAACGAATATTGAGGCGAAAATCCGAAACATGATGGTGCTGCTTTCGGCAATGCCGGACATTGAGGTTAGCTGTACCGATTCATCGGAATGCTTCGATGACAACAAGCTCTATCTGAAGGAACGACTTGAAGATGAGCCGAATTCCAATATCCGCAAGCTGATTAAGAAGGACATGGGTTTTCTCGACAGTGTTCAGACCGATATCTCCACTGCGCGTCAGTTTATGCTTGTAGCACGAATCAAGGGCGGCAAGTCTGATAAGCAGAAGTCTTCGGCTGACATTGAGCGTAAGCTCCGTGAGGAAGGATTCGACTTCCGCCATCTGAAAAAGCCGGACATCAAACGCATGCTCGCCATCTACTTCGACGCAAGCTTATACGGTGAACAGATGCCCGATGTTGACGGCGAACAATTCTTGGAGGTGAATGGCGGCAGTGAAGATTAAAATTATCCTCTGTGTCTGTCTTGCTGTCTGTTTAACAGCACTTGGCGTTTCGGGTTTTATGCTTTACAACGATTACGCGCAACGGCAAAACGATCAGAACGCTTTTGAACAGCTGGACGAGGGCACGAGAGCAACAAACGATGAAGCTGTTCCCGATGAAACAACTTTGCCCACTACCACTGAAAGCACTACGTTTGACGCAGATACGGCGGCAAAGGTTGACGAACAGGAGTTTGTACACCTTGCCGGAGATACTTACCGGAACCACGTCCATGATTTCAAATCACTGCGTGAAATCAACAGCGAGTGCATTGGATGGCTTTCCATATACGGAAGCACCATTGATTACCCTGTTATGCATACGCCGAGTAATCCCGAGAAATATCTCAATTTGAATTTTTACGGCGACTACAGCGTTTCAGGTGTTCCGTTCCTTGACGCAGGCTGTAAATTAGGCGGCGATAACATGATTATTTACGGTCATGATATGAACGCCGGAACCATGTTTGCTCCCTTGCTAAATTATACTGGCAAGAGCTTCGCACAGCAACATTCGGTGATTCAGCTTGAAACAGAACAGGGTGTAAAAAAATACAGCGTATACGCTGTTGCTAAAGTCAAGAGCAATGATATGTTCTATAACCTCAAGAATGCACCTAACAAGGCATTTTTTGAACAAAAAATAAAGGACATATCGCAGAGAGCCTTGTACACCATCGGTAACCAGCCCAAGTACGGGCAAAAGCTCATTACGCTTTCAACCTGTACAAACGACGGTCAGGATAACCGTCTGATTGTGATTGCTGTAGAAAAATAAATAACTAAACCATTATATCAGTCGTTTTGCGAATGCTTAACGGCTGATTTCTGTTGTATGACTTCTTGCGCATTCTGCTTCGCAAAACGGCGCAAGGAGGAATTATGGCAAAGAAAAAAGAGAAGGTACTCACGCCAGAGCAGCAAGAGGAAATCCGAACCAAGGACTTCTTTGACTGTATTCTGCCGGGTACTATCAAATTTCATACCGATTATTACATTATCGGCGACAGCTTCCGTTCCGTATGGGCGCTAAAAGAGTATCCGCCGACAACGGAGGAACAGGCGATTTTGTCGCAGCTCGGCGACCGGAACGGCGTTACGCTGCGTATCTATCACAGGCTTGTCGAATCCTTTGAGCAGCGTAAGATTATGCAGAACGCTACCAGAGCAAACAAACTGAAAACAAGCGGTACCGACGTGAACGATACCATCGAGGCGGAAGGTAACCTGCAGGATGTTATTCAGCTTATGGCAAATCTACGAAAAAACAAAGAGATTTTGCTTCACTGCTGTGTTTTCATAGAGTTGAAGGCAAAGACGCTGAAAAAACTCCGTGATTTACAAAGTGATATTACAATGGAACTGACACGTTCAAAGCTCTCCGTGGATAAGCTGACGCTGCGGCAAAAGGAAGGTTTTCTCTCTGTTCTGCCCGTGGGCGCGAATCAGTTCGGCGCGCAGTTTGAGCGCGTTTTGCCGTCAAGCTCAGTTGCCAATCTCTATCCCTTCAACTTTTCGGGCAAGACCGACCCGAAGGGTTTGTACATCGGCAGAGATAAGTTCGGCACGAATATCTTGGTTGACTTCGACAGACGAGCCGAGGACAAGACAACGTCTAATATCCTGATTCTCGGTAACTCCGGTCAGGGTAAGAGTTATCTGCTCAAGTTGATTCTGACAAATATACGCGAGTCCGGCAAATCCATTATCTGCCTTGATCCCGAAGCGGAGTATGAGGAAATCTGCTCCGCGCTCGGCGGCACCTACATTGATTTCATGTCCGGCAACAGCATTATCAATCCGCTGGAACCAAAAGCGTGGACGGACGGTTCGGGAGAAGTTGATATTGATACGCCCGAAGCCTTTAAGAAGGTGACAAGGCTTAGTCAGCATATTGCTTTCCTCAAGGATTTCTTCCGCAGCTATAAGGATTTCAGCGACGCGCACATCGATACGATTGAGCTGATGCTGATTAAGCTCTACAACCGTTTCGGTATCACCGATACGACCGACTACAGCCTGCTGAAATCAACCGATTACCCAACCATGAGCGATTTTTACGACCTGTGCGAAAAAGAATACAAAACCTTTGACGGCAGCATCAAACCGCTTTATTCGGAGGATATTCTGCGCGAGGTCTGCCTTGGGCTCAATTCCATGTGTATCGGCGCGGAATCGAAATATTTTAACGGCTACACCAACATTAACGACTCTGAGTTCCTTGTGTTCGGCGTTAAGGGCTTGATGGACACGAACAAAAAGCTGAAGGATGCGCTCTTGTTCAACATTCTGTCGTACATGAGCAATCAGCTTCTCGGAAAAGGCGGCACGGCGGCGTCCATCGACGAGCTGTATCTGTTTTTGACGAATATGACGGCGATTGAGTATATTCGAAATGCGATGAAGCGTGTCCGCAAAAAGGACAGCTCAATCATTCTCGCCAGTCAGAATATCGAGGACTTCCTGATTCCGAGCATCCGTGAATTCACAAAGCCGCTGTTTTCTATCCCGACGCATCAGTTCCTGTTCAACGCCGGTCAGATTAACCCGAAGGAGTACATGGATGCGCTCATGGTTGAGCCGAGCGAGTTCGAACTGATTAAGTATCCCGACCGCGGCTCCTGTCTTTACCGCTGCGGCAACGAGCGGTATCTCCTTCAGGTAATCGCACCCGATTATAAATCCGCTATGTTCGGAAAGGCAGGCGGCAGATGATTATTGAAACACCCTTACAGTATAAGGCGACAGACTTGCAAACAGAAAGGTGTCAGGTAGATGAGGTAGTAACCATCGGACACTGGCAGTTTGAATATTTGAAAAACTGTACATCGGATGATTTTGATTTCATTGCAGAATTGCGCGATAAGCTACCGATCACCAACGACAATACCCGCCACTGTATTTTGGTTTTGGATAAAACCGCTGACGATGGTATCCTGATTGATCCGCAAGGCTTCAGCTATCCGAGATACTCGGCATACATTCCAAACGCCAAGCAAATGCTCGCGATGGAACAGCATCCGAGCTTGCAGGCGTATGTCCAAGATATGATGGACGTAGTTGAGGAAGTAACGCAGCTTGCAGTGAACAGTCAGGAGAACGGCGAGTTCCATTCCGATTTATCTGATATCGAAATTGACTTTCAGCCGAATGTATTGGATAAGTTTTTGCTTGCAGATATGCTCAACACCCGTCCCGAGTTTGAGAGTGTGGGATACACGGATGGAGAGTTAAATGCTGTGATTTCCGGGGAGTATCTTGCAAATGACAGCGGAGAAGAAATGTCGGGAATAGAAATGTGATTGACGGGCGATATAACAGAAACCCTCTTTTTAAACCGGAGGTGATATGATGAGTTTTTCTGTAGGCGCGGCCTTGAAAAAGGTTGCCGTCTCATTATTAACAGATAAAAAGGTTTTAAAATGGGCAGGCGGTATCGTGCTGGGTGTGTTAATCATCATCATGATACCGTTTGCCGTTATTATTTCTCTCGGCACAGGACAAATTAAGATTGACACCGAGGGCTTAAAGGCTGCGGTTAAGGCTGAGATGAACGAAGCGGATTGGGCAAAAATTGAACAGATGGACAAGATTCTCGGACAAATCACATCGAAGATGCAGGCAAAAAAAATTACCGATGAACAAATCCAAAAGGCGCACATGCTGTACATGGGTGCTTTATACGAAAAGGCAGGTGACGCCAAGTTCGTTGATAATCTTGTTTCGTGCTTCAAGGCAAAGCAATCTGACGCGGAATTGATAACGGCGATAAATAAAAAGTTTGGAACAAACCTTACAAACGACGCTTTCAACTATTCCATTGGTTTGTCCGGCGGCGACACGGATATCGTAAAGGTTGCCAAAAAGGAATTAGGCAATGCCGGCGGTGAAAAATATTGGCGGTGGTACGGCTTCCCGTCCAGAGTAGAGTGGTGCTGCGTTTTCGTATCTTGGTGCGCTAATCAATGCGGATATCTTGATTCGGGTTTAGTGCCTCAATATTCCGTTGTCGATGACGGCGCAGATTGGTTCAGATCAAAGAATCAATGGCTGCCCGGTTCGGCGACGCCGAAGCCGGGAAATATTATTTTCTTTGATTGGGAATACGACGGCTTGGATGGTAACGGTGACCACACCGGTATTGTTGAGAAGGTGGAGAACGGCATTGTTTATACCATTGAAGGTAACAGCGGAGACGCGGTTCGCCAAAAACAATACGCTGTCGGCCACAGGGAGATTTTAGGCTACGGTCAATTCAAACAGCCCGAAAAACCTGTTTCGGGAGACACCGCAACACAGGTATGGACTTACCTGAAGGGCTATGGATATTCAGACAGTGTCGCCGCCGGTATCATTGGCAATATGATGCGCGAGTGCGGCGGAGACACGCTTGATTTGGATTGGGATATCGTCGGACATTTTAACGGCGATGAATTCTACGGCTTGTGTCAATGGTGTCTGGAATATACGCCGTCCGGCTTCAAGGGTTCTTCCATCAAACAGCAGTGCGATTATCTGCACAGTACCATTCAATCTGCGTTTGCTACTTACGGAGGAAATTATAACGGTATAACCTATACCGAATTTTTGAAATCTGATACGCGCACGGCAGCGATAGCGTTTGA
>JBGUOX010000082.1:0-7373 GCA_045129995.1 Ruminococcus sp.
GCCAGCCTTGCCGCGTCCTTCGCCTTGTCTTGCGAAAAATATCCTCGCAAAATATAAGTCTACTTTCTATCAGGAATTAGTATTATAATACTATCAATATCGCAAAAGGGAAAATTTATATGTGGAAAAAAATAGTTTTGATTATTGCCGTTGTATTGCTTTTGACCGGAATAGGCTTTTTGCTGTTTCCTCCGGTTTCGAATTATGTAGGTCAAATTAAGGCGAACGGCGTTATTGAAAAATACGAGGATGAGCTTGACAGCGCCGCCGACGAGCTGGTTGACGAAAGCGACGGCACCGTTGTTAAAACCTTTGAGGAAGCCAAAAAGCGCGGCTTGATTGACAGCGAAGGGCGTCCTGTTACCGGTTCGAACGGCGCCGTAAGGTTCACGGTAAGATCCGGAGGCGGAAGCTACAGCCCCGATCCCGGCAGGAGGATTGTTTTTAAGCCCGACCTAAACAAGCTGCTTCAGGACAGCCGGAAGTACAACAAGTCGATTCTTAACAACCAGGGCACAGTTGACGCGAACGATTACACCCACGCGGCGCTTAATATGTCGAAATACGGCTTTGGTAATGTTTACGCCTACATTTCGGCTCCGAGCATCGGAATGAGTCTGCCGGTTTACCTCGGCGCGAACGAGGAGATGATGGGCTACGGCGCGGCGCACCTGAACAACACCTCGCTGCCTTTGAACGAAAAAAACACAAACTGTGTTGTGGCAGGTCACACGGGATATGTTGGAAGAATTTTTTTTGACAATATCCGCAATCTTAAAAAAGGCGATTCGGTCAACGTTAAGAACTTTTGGGAGACAATTCATTACAAGGTGATTGACTACAAAAAGGTTGAGCCGAACCAGACCACCGACACCGTTATTCAATACGGAAGAAAGCTTTTGACTCTTGTAACCTGCACTCAGCTTAACAACGGCAAGTACGGAAGATACATTGTAATTTGCGAGGCAAAATAAAAAACGAGCCGTCCGTTTGGGCGGCTTTTTGCATATTTTAAAAAATGCGGTCAACAATAGTAATACCAAATTCAGGAGGTAATGCTATGACAGACAAAGAATTGCTTTATGTTCAGGACGCGCTCGGCCACGAGCAGTATTTTCAAACGCAGTGCCGCGACGCTTCCGAAAAGCTGTGCGACGGCGAGCTGAAAAGCTTTGCGCAACAGCTTGAACAGCAGCACAAAACCGTTTTTGAGAACCTTTATAATCTGCTTTGAGGAGGGTGTTTATGGACGACAGAAGCTTAATGGAAAATATGCTTATGCTTGAAAAGGGAGCCTGCGATTTGTTTATGCACGGCAGCATTGAATCGTCATCTCAGGACGTTCACCAAGCCTTCACGGGCTCGCTCAACAGCGCAATCGAAATGCAAAATCAAATCTACGCCAAAATGCAGGCAAAGGGCTGGTATCCTGCCGAACAGGTTCAGCAGACCAAAATTAACGAAGTAAAAATGAAGTTTTCAAATCAGGCGCAGGGCTGAAAAAAGGGAGCGGTTTTTGCCGCTCCTTAATTTTTATCAAAGAATAGTATTATAACAAAACTCTTTTGTTTTTTACGGGCTTTGCGCTGTTTGTCAACGAATACCGTTTGCACTTCAAAAGCTCCTGCCTGCCTTTTTCGCTGCGCGTGTATATTACGCGGAAATCCTTTGCCGTTTTGTTCAGCAGCGAGGCGAAAAATTCGGCGTTTTCTTTTTTGTTGCCCACGGCGGAAGGGCAGGCAAAGCTGCACACTCCGTCGCTGCCCTGACAAATAAGGTAGCGCGGATTGTCGATGGGCGATAGCATTTCGAACAGTGCGCGGTTAAACACGCTTTGCTCCTGCGCGGTTGCGTTTTCAAGCGCGACTGACGGGACAGCGGCGGAGTTTTGTATACACACGGGCTTGCAGCTTTTTGAGCTTAACGCGCCTGTTTGCTTTAACGTTTCGCACAGTGCGGCGCTCAGGATTTTTATGTTTCCCTCCGCGGACGACATTGCGCGCGCTTTTTTCAGCCTTGACACAAATAACGGAACACCGGCTGCGGCGGTTGCCGCCGAAAGCAGCAGCCTGAGCCACAGCGGCAAAAACAGCATTATGTTAATTATTAACAGCAGCAGAATAGTTATAAGCAGTGCGCTGACAGCTCCCGAAGCGCTCTTGTCCGCAAACACAAGCGGAACCGATTCGGGGCGGGCGGTGTCGGCGATTTGCGGAGAATTGCCTGCGGCGGAAAACGCGGCGTTCCAGCGGCTTTTCATTGTTTCGCGGTCAGCCGCAAGGGAATACATTGCGCTGTTTATTCTTTGTATTCCGTTTTCGTCAAACGGAGGCTTTATAACGTCCAGACGGTCGGTGCCGCTTTCGATTACGTTGCTGCTGTAGGCAGGCGCGAGAAAGGTGTCAAAGCGGCGCGAAACGGTGTCCCAGTCGGCTCCGCCGGGCTGTGTGCCGTAGCTGCCGTCACGGTCGAGCGTTACAAGGTGGAAGATGTTCGACGCCTTGCCGGGGTCGGCTTTGTCGGTGCGTATGGCGCGTCCGCGCATTTGGTTTGACAGCATAAAGCTGCCCACAAAGCTTGCCAAAATCAGCGAGTTGATGCAGGGTGAGTCCCAGCCCTCGCCGAGCAGCGATTTTGTACCCGTGAGGATTTTGAAAAGTCCCTGCGAAAAGGCTTCGGTGACAAGCGCGACCTTGTTTTTGTTCGAGCCGGAAACGTTTACGCGGCTGTATTCCGGCGCGGCGGAGGGGGAGGAGGTAAAGCTGATGTTAAGGCTTTCGGCGATTTTTTTGACGGCTTCAAGCGAAGCGGTCGGGAGAATTACCCCGGCTCCCGTAAGCACCGCGAGCGACGGAACGCCGCTTCGGCGCAGGTGCTCAAAGATTTGCACCGCGCCCATTGACGTGATTGGCTCGGCTGTGCCGATGCTGTTCATATACGACTGTCCGATGTAGTCGGTTAAAATCAGCATTCTCAGCTTTTCGCCGAGGTTTTTGTGCTCCTCGGCGGCAATGTCCGCAATGCTTTTAAGCTTGCCCAATGATGAAATCAAGGTTTTTTCGGCGAGCGAGGTGTTGGTGAAATTCACCCTGCCTCTGTGGATAAGCGAAGCGTTTTTCAGCTTGTTTTCAAGCGCCGCGCTTATTTCGCCGAACTGCTTGGGATTGCCTGTGATAAGCTGACAAGCCTGTTCGGTTGTTTGGGGCGAAAGGCTTTTGGCGCACGCTGAAATGTCCGCCCGGAGCTTTGGCGGAAGGTTGGCGTCAACCGACGGGTTTTTGCGCAGGGCAAGCGCGAAAAGCGCGGTGAAGCCGTCGTAGTTTTCGTATAAAAAATCGGAATCCGCAGTGCTGTTTTGCGAAGTGTATTCCGAAACCGCCTGAGCGAAAAACATAGTGTCGGGCAGAGCCCTTACGGTTTGCTCCGCCTTTGAGCGCTGTTCAGTGAGCAGGGATTGCTCCTCTTTCGTGGGATAGCTGAAAATTACATAGTCCTGGTGCGGACACAGTGTTTTTTGAGCCACAAGGTGAGGCACAAATATTTCGTCGTCAATGTCGCCGCAAAGCGTGTGATAAGACTTCCATTCGGCGGGAGTGCTGTCGTATGGCGGCGTGGCTGTCAGCGAAATAAGCGTCACAGATTTTCCGAGCGCCTTTATGAAGGCTTCAAGGCTTTTTTGCCAGTCGCTGCGCAGGTGGTGCGCTTCGTCAAGGCAAATTGTGCGTATTCCGGCGTCTTTCACGGTCTCGATAAGGTTAAAGCCGGAAAAGTCGGCGGACTCGGCTTCTTCGCCGTTATCGTCCGAACAGCTGAGCTTTTGCTTGTTCCACGCGGCGTAAAGCGCCTGGTAGGTGACGGAGGTTATAAGCGACGGTGCTTTGAGGTCGTAGGAAATGTAACCCTCGCCGTTTTCGCCGTCGGGCAGAAAGCCTGCGGTAAAGCGTTCGCCCCACTGCTGACGTATTGTGACGGACGGCGACAGTACAAGCGCCGGCGAGCTTATGCCGCGTATAAGCTCAAGCCCCAAAATCGTCTTGCCGCTTCCCGGCGCGGCTACAATGTGGATTTTGCCGTCCTTTAGGTGTTTGCCGGCGTTTTGGAGAATTTTTGCCTGATAATCGCGGAATGTTCCTTTGAATTTTACGTTGGAAAAGTCTTTCATAACGTCCTCCGTGTGTTTGATAATGCAATTATAACACATCCGGGCGGAAAAACAAGTGAACATTGTGTTATTTGAAAAAGTGTGATATAATCACAATATAACTTGTATACGAGGTGACTGACTTATGTTAACGGGCAAAACAGTTTTGCTGGGTGTGACCGGCAGTATTTCCGCTTATAAAATTCCGAATTTGGCGAGCGCTTTGGCAAAGCTTCACGCGAATGTTGAGGTAATTATGACCAAAAACGCGACAGAATTTATTACACCGGTAACGTTTGAAACCCTAACGAAAAACCGCTGTCTTACCGAAACCTTTGACCGCGCCGACGTGAGCGAGGTTAAGCACATTGCGCTGGCTGACCGCGCCGACGTTATTTTGATTGCGCCTGCTTCCGCCAACATAATCGCAAAAATGGCTTATGGGATTGCCGACGATATGCTCAGCACTACTCTGCTTGCCGCAAGGTGTCCTGTTTTGGTGTCGCCCGCGATGAATGTCAATATGTTCAACCACCCTTCCGTGCAGGATAATCTTAAAATTTTGGAGAGCCGCGGAGTTACCGTTATTCCTCCCGACAGCGGATATTTGGCTTGCGGAGCGACGGGTGAGGGCAAGCTTCCGCCCGAACAGACCTTGCTTGATTATATACTCAGAGAAATCGCGAAGCAAAAGGATATGGTAGGCAAAAGGGTGCTTGTAACCGCCGGCCCCACGCGCGAAAGCCTTGACCCTGTGCGGTTTATTACCAATCACTCCACGGGCAAGATGGGCTACGCTGTCGCAAGGCAGGCTATGCTGCGCGGCGCTGACGTTACGCTGATTAGCGGCCCCGTGAGCATTGCTCCGCCGCCGTTCGTAAAGGTGGTAAATATTCAGAGCGCTCAGGAGCTTTTCGAGGCGGTTTCGGACTGCTTTGAGGAAACGGACATTGTGGTTATGACCGCGGCTGTGGCTGATTATACGCCTGCGGAAACAAAGAGCGGAAAAATCAAAAAATCCGCCGACGGTTCAGATTTAACGCTTCGGCTAAAGCGGACGGCAGACATTTTGCGGTGGCTCGGACAGCATAAGCGCGAGGGACAGCTTGTGTGCGGTTTTTCGATGGAAACCGAAAATGTGCTTGAAAATTCGCGCGCCAAGCTTGAAAAGAAGAACGCCGATATGATTGCGGCTAATTCGCTCAGGGACGAGGGCTCGGGCTTCGGCACCGACACCAACCACCTGATTTTGATTACAAAGGAAAACGTCACCGACCTTCCGCTGCTTTCAAAGGAGGACGCGGCGGACAGGCTTTGGGACGAACTGATAAAATAAACTATAACAAAACAGCGTGAGCGCTTCGGCAAAAAACCGTTGCGTCTCACGCTGTTTTTTAAGTGTTGCCTTAATAAATTCCCTGAGCAGTGACCTCGCCCGAATTGACCATGACGACTGAGCCGTCGGAAAGCATTATTTTAAGCTCTCCGTTTTCCGCGACGCCTACAGCCATTCCGCTTACACGGCGCGTGCCGCGCATAAAGGTTACGTTTTTGCCTATGGTCGCGCACAGGCTGCCGTATTCCTCAAGCGCTGTGCTTGTCAGCTCCAGGTTGTTGCTTAAAAACTCCTGCTCAAGCTGATTCAAAACGCAGGCGAGCAGCTTGTTTTTGTCGTAGTGCCTGCCTGTTTCAAGCAGCAGCGAGGTCGCCTTGTAGGCGATTTCCCCGGGGAAAACCGGCTGGTCAACATTGATTCCGATTCCCGTGATGATATACTCCACAGCGTCAAATTCGGCGCTCATTTCGGTTAAAATTCCGCACAGCTTTTTGCGGCCGCAAATCACGTCGTTAGGCCATTTTATGCGGCAGTCAAGCCCGGTGAACTCACGCAGCGCCTTGCACACGGCAAGTCCTGCCAGCGGCGTAACCGGCGCTACCTCCGACGGAGCCATTTTGGGGCGGAGCAAAACCGAAAACGCTATGTTTTCATCGCGTTTGCTTTGCCATATTCTGCCAAGCCTGCCCTTGCCGTTCACCTGCTCGCGAGCGGCGGCGACAGTGCCGCTTTTGCAGCCTTCCGCGCCGCGCCGCTTGAGGTAATCGTTTGTGGAGCCGACAGAGTCCAAAACGGTAAGCTCGCAGCCGATAATTTTGGTGTTGAGCGACGCTCTTACCGCCGGGGCGTTAAGGTATTTGGGAAGGGAATTCAGCCTGTAGCCGCGTTTGGTTACAGACTCAATGTCGTAACCGAGTTCGCGCAGCGACTTTATTTCCTTCCACACTGCCTGACGCGACACGCCGAGCTGTTCGGCGAGCGCCTGCCCCGAAACATATTCGTTTGTTTGTGTGAGAATGTCGAGAATCGTTTGGTTATCCATAGTTAAGGGTTATAATCAGATTTTGTTTTTTGTTGCTGCCGTAAGCGCGCGGCAAATCGCGGTGCCGAGCACAAGGTTTATTACTATTTCGAATACCGCGTTGATTGTTGCCAGCGCGAAAATAAATACAAAGATGTTGCCGGTGGGCTTGTTGCCGACCTTGGCGATAACGTCGCTGTTGCTTACAAACGCGTCCTTAAAGAACAGCCACATCAGGCCGAGGAAGCCGACCGTGTTTAAAACCGTTGTTAATCCGCAGCAAAGCGCCGAGCTTCCCAAACGCTTCGGCTCGTTGTCCTTGGGCAGAGCCTTGAACAAAAGACCGGGTACCCAGCCGCAGATTACGCGCGGCAGAACGCACATTACAAAGGTTAAAAACGGATTGACACCCAAAAGCACGGTGGTAAGAGACGCGGACGTAAAGCTTGCGAAAAAGCTGCAAAGACCGAAAACCAGTCCCAAAATCGCGCCGTAAAGCGGCCCGAGAAGCACCGCGCCGACCGCCAAGGGCAGACAGTTGAGCGTGATTGTAATTGGACCGAAGCGCAGACTGCCTATTGTGAAGGTCAGCAGTATAATCATTGCCGACAGCAGCGCCGCAAATACGGGCTTGAAAAGCTTGCTTGTTGTTTTACTTTTTACGTTTGACATTTAAAAAACCTCCTGCTGCTTCCCCGCCGTTTTCGCGGGTGAAACGCATAATTTATTTACGGCAACACCGCACAATTCAAGGCACACGGCTTGCTTGATTATTCTTCCGTCAGCTTGCCCAAAAAATCTCGGCAAGGCGTCAGCCTTACCTTGATTTATTTGTACAACCTGACGAAAAATCTTGCTGCGCAATCCGCACACCT
>JBGUOX010000083.1:0-5009 GCA_045129995.1 Ruminococcus sp.
GGCGGCGGCGATACCACCTTTGTAAACATCGGCGCCGGCTGCACAACGCCGGGAGACACGCATATCTATGTCGGAACATCGGGATGGGTGTCGACGTTTATGGATCGTCAAACCGTCGACATCAACGCCATGATAACAGGCGTACTGTCCGCCAAGCACGGCTACTACAATTATTACGCGGAGCTTGAAACCGCAGGAAAATGCTTTGAATGGGCGATCAGTCATCTTGCGCTTGACGAGCTCGGAGTTTATCGGAACAGTTCCACAGTGGCGGATGATAATGAGAGCAAATATACAAGCATATATGATTATCTTTCCGATGAGATCGCAAAGTCGCCCGCGGGAGCCAACGGCGTTATTTTTACCCCTTGGATGCACGGCAACCGCTGTCCGTTCGAGGACTCCAACGCCGGCGGAATGTTCTTTAACATAAAAATCGAAAACGACAAAAGAGATATGCTCCGCGCGGTTTTGGAGGGTATTTGTTATCATTTGCGCTGGCTGCTGGAATGCGAAGAAAAAAAGGTGAAAACGTCCGATACGATCCGATTTGTCGGCGGAGGCGCGCTTTCACCCGTCACCTGCCAAATGCTGGCGGATATTACAGGCAGAACGATAGAGACGGTCGACAACACCCGTGAGGTAGGCGCGATCGGAACCGCGCTCGTTGTTGCGGCAGGCGTCAAAGGCGAAGATGTGCTTGCGCTATCGCGCAGGTTGGTAAAAGCCGACCATACATTCATCCCTAACCCTGATAACAAGGAAATATACGAACGCAGCTACAGGGTTTTCAAAAACCTATATAAGTCCAACGCCTCGAATTATAAGAATATTAACAGCGGTATCAGAAAAAAGAACTGACCGGTTTGTTGATGATTCGCGTTTCCCATATCATAAGTTTACGCTCTGTAAGGACGGTGAAATAACTTTGAAATTGAGAAAAACACGATCCATAGAGATTCCGCTGACAATGGATAGCTTTGAAACCGCCAATCTTTTTATTGAACAATGGCTGGAACAAAACAGTTTCGGCAAGGATGCTATCATAGAAACAAAGCTGCTGTTTGAAGCGTTGTTCTGTAATATCATCGAACAGGGCTTTGATCAGGATACCACGCTGACGATAAAGGCGCAGCGAACCTTCGGAGAATACAATATCAAGTTAGGCTTTGAGGGAAAAACCTATGTTCCGGTCGATAAAAACACAGATACTATATCGCCCGAATTAAGGATCGTTCAGGCTTATCATGACAAGATAGGCTACCGATACCGGTCGGGCTATAACAGCATCCGCGTAGTCGTCAAGAGAAACTACCGCAGCTCGCTATTGTACTGTATGATCGGAATCGTGATGGCGATCCTTGTCTATCTTCTGATCAGCGCGATTACAAGCGCCGATAAGATGATCGAGATCGACAAAAGCTATGTCACGCCTTTGATGAATCAATTTGCCAACGCGATGCTGATGGTAGGCGCGCCCGTCACCTTCTTTTCGCTGGTTAAGAATCTGACGGACATATATATTATTTCGGAAAAAAGCTCTTCTGACAGAGAATTGCAGATAAAGACGATCGTTACTTCGCTGATCGCTGTTTTGCTTGCGATCGGGACGAGCTTTTTGATTGCGTTCCTCCTGAGTCACCGGGAGGGCTATCTTGCCGGACAGGAAGCATTCAAAGGAGGAATGACCGCCACACAGTTTATCTCTTCCCTGTTGCCGAGCAGTATTTTTGAGCCCTTTGAAACGTACCTCCCCTTCCCCATCATCATTGTCGCGCTGCTTACCACATACGCTTTCTGTTCGATCGGAGAGTATTTTGACGTCATGCAAAAAGCGGTCAACATATGCTTGACATTCTTTTCAAAAATGCTGAATGTCGTGATGTTTACCCTGCCGTTCTTTTGTTCCCTTGCGTTTCTTTCGTCGCTCTTAGTGGATGGCTTTATCAATCTTATCGTCGTAACTGAATTTGTCGTTGTAGTATTCCTCAGTCTGATCGTGATGACTGCGTTCTATCTGATACGGCTTTTGATCGGCGGCGTAAAGATCGTTCCGTTTATCAAAAAATTTCCTCCGCTGCTCTGGGAAAACTACAAAATCAATTCAGCCATAGACGCGCTTCCATTCAACATCAGATATTGTTGGCGTGAATACGGATTTAACAAAAACCGTCTTTCGGCAAAGCTGCCGATCCTTGCTCAGACCAATCAGGACGGCAACTGTTATTTGATCATGCTGACCTCCATGATCCTTATCTATATGCTTGGGATCAATGTTTCACTGCTGCAAATCATCGGGATCGCGGTCCTCGTTTTGTTTCTGTCCATCGGCGCGCCTAACCAGCCGGGATCGATCTTGATCGGTATGCTGATCATCGCTTTTTACCTGCAGGAGAACGATCTGATTATAGTCGCGATCTATGCCGAAGTTTTTTTCGGCGCTCTCCAAAACGCGATAAACGTAGTCGGCGATATTGTTACGATAGCGATAGAGGAACAAAAAGCAATGCGGTCAACAGCACGGAAGCATTGACAATGGATTGCAAACGATCGGCGAACGGAAACAGGCTACGAAACAGATAAAACAACAAAATCGCAATAAAAGATAAAACAAATCCGAACCCATCTCCATCCGGAGAAAGGTTCGGATTTCGCTGTTTGGTAAGGATAACGGAAGTTTTGTTTTCGGGAAGCGGTACTGCTTGTTTCGTTCGTTGCCTTTATTGGCTTTCTTTTGAAACTTGTTTCTTATAACTCGATCCAAATTCTTCCATACTCTTGATGACGGCACAATAAAGGGCAAGGTCGGCGGCGTTACTAAAGCGCCGGAGCTTGTCGGGATCAAAACCCTCAGAGATACGATGTTCGCTCTTGACAGCGGAAAGGTGAACGGTAAAATTGTAGTAGAAGTTTGAGAAGGTTACACGATACCGCAGGCTCTAACTTAACATAAACTCCGAGTCGGAAAGCTCGGAGTTTTTTATAGACAGAAAACATTTGATATTGTATAATATTATCGGAAGGTGAGATTATGCACGACATCTGGAATCCGTGGCACGGCTGCAAAAAGTGCAGCGAGGGCTGCGCGAATTGCTATATGTACTTTCTCGACGCTCAGCGCGGCAAGAACGGCGCGGAGATCTACCGCACCAAATCGGGTTTCAACTATCCGCTGTCCAAGGACAGAAGCGGACGTTACAAAGTCAAAAGCGGAGAACAGCTCCGCGTGTGTATGACCTCCGACTTTTTCCTTGAGGAAGCCGACGTTTGGCGCAGTGATGCTTGGAATATTATCCGTCAGCGCCCTGACGTTGTGTTCTTCTTGCTGACGAAACGACCTGAAAGAGTGAAAGACTGTTTGCCGTATGACTGGAGCGACGGTTGGGAGAATGTCTTTTTCAACGTCAGCTGTGAAAATCAAAAGAGAGCCGACGAACGCATCCCAATCCTGCTCTCTTTGCCTTTTAAGCATAAGGGCATTATGTGCGCGCCGTTCATAGGCGCGATCAGCATTAAAAAATATCTTCAATGCGGTCAGCTTGAACAGGTGATCTGCGACGGCGAAAATTACGCGGGCGCCCGTCCGTGCCATTATGAGTGGGTTAAGCTGCTGCGTGACGAGTGTGAGGAGTTCAACGTAACCTTCGCCTTTATCGGCACCGGCAGAAGGTTTGTCAAGAATGGCAGAACCTATCAAATCGAAGGCAGCGAGCTGCAAGCAAATCAGGCGTACAAATCGGGGCTTAGCTTCAAGGGCAAGCCGATCGACTTCAAGCTCACCAATCTTCTCGGCTTGCCGATTTCCGAGGAAAGACGCTACAAGCCATATTTCGGCGACAAGTGCCAAACCTGCGGAATGAAAATAATATGCAACGGCTGTACACAGTGCGGAAAATGCGAATAATAAAAAGCGCTCCTTGAAAAAGCGCCGGCAAATAAAAAATCAACTGAACAAAAAGGAGGAAAACGATTTGAAAATCAAAGCAGTAAAATTCAGAAAAGACGGATTCTATTCTCAGCTGTTCGCGTTCGGCGGCGAGGAAGGTCCCGAAAAGTACAGCATGGATATCCGCTATCGCGGCAGCCTGCAAAACTATCTGATCGACACAGGCGACGAGGTCATTCTGGTCGATACGGGACTTCCCGAGGGCACTCCCGAGGAGAAACCCGACAAGACGGTCGCCGCCTATACAGGCAAGGATATTTGCAGCTATATGGAGGCGTTCCGCGATCTCGGCTACAAGCCCGAGCAGGTGACGAAGATCTTGTTGACCCATCGGCACAGCGACCATTCGGGAGAATTAAAGTCCTTCCCGAACGCGAAAATCTATGTCAACGCCGAGGAGCTGGACGCGGCTGAATTACAGGGCGTCGACAACATCGTCCCCGTGACCTTCACCGACGGCGCGTACTATAACTTCCCGGAGAGTCAGAAGATCCGCGACGGTATTTATTTCATCAAGGCAAAGGGTCACACCAAAGGCAACAGCCTTGTAGTAGTTGAGGACGAAGGTCTCTTTTATATGCTACACGGCGACATAACCTATGTTGACGAGGCGCTCTATGAAAACAAGCAGTCCGTCGTTTTTGACGACCTTCAGGAAGCGCTCGCCACCCTCGGCCGTGTGCGCGAATTTATCCGCGATCACCCGACCGTCTACTGCGGTACGCATACGCCCCAGGGCTATGAGAATCTTGAAGCAAAGCGCGTGATGGATCTCGACCATCCTGTTGAAACGGTCTTTGCCGAGATAGATTTCATCGAACAGGAAGCGACAGGCATCTATATTTGTTCCGTATGCGGTTATGTATACGATCCCGCAGAGCATGACGGAGTTGCCTTTGAGGACTTGCCCGACGATTGGCGCTGCCCCAGATGTAAACAGCCAAAGGAGAAATTCAATAAAGCATAAGCAATAGTGAAGGGGCTGTCGCATTAAGCTCCAACAAAGAAAAAGACCGGGTAGCCCGAAAGGGTTGCCCGGTCAGTGCTTTCGTAGTATAATTTA
>JBGUOX010000084.1:0-5662 GCA_045129995.1 Ruminococcus sp.
GCGCGAATCGGGCTTCCGGAGTTGGGGTCGTCGGAAATGTACATACATACCCAACCGTTCTGCGCCTGATAAGCGTTTAGGTCGGCAATTCTGCCTTGATTATCCTTAACCGCTTTGTAGGTGAGGCTGTAGGACTTGTTGTTTACGATTCTCGCGTCTACTGCGAAATCAGCCATTTCCGTGTACGCTTTGGGCTTGTTTTTCTGAATATAATCAATAATCAGCGATACAACATAGAACCAGATGGTAAAAGCGAGAACTACCAGAGCAAAAATACCTGCCCAGCTGGTGACTGCCGCTGAAATTGCAATCATCTTGGAAGCTATTGAGGTTACGGTTGTGGCTACAACAGACACCGAGGACTTTAAGGCAACAACCAGTCCTCCGGCGATGCCGTATTCTCCGGCAAGCCATGTCAGCACGGCGATAGCGCAGCTGCCGACGTCAATCCACTTGAGCACTTCGTTTATGGTTTTCTTCGTGTCCTCCCACTTGTTTGAAGCCTCAGCGTTAATCAGCTGTCCGGCGGCGTGGATACGGAGCGCGTCAGAGGTAAAGGCAACCTTTTTGTCCGCCATTTCGGGATTTGTATTAACCCAAATTGAGAAGGCGTCCTCCTTTAGCTCCTCCTGCAGCTTTTGCTTTGATTTTTCGATAATTTGTTTAACGTTCTCATTCTCCTTGTTTTCTCCGAGGTTGGAGATAACGGACGTCAGGCCTGCCATTCCCGCCATTCGGCTTTGAGCGTGGGTCATTGAGTCGATAACGGGATAGAGCTTTTTGAGTTCTACCTGATCGCTTGTTTGCTTGCCGATTTCGACAAGATACTCGCCCAGGGGCATAGAATCGTTGGCTTGGTATTTATTAAGGAAGTTGTACGCATTGACAAACGCTATTGCGTTGTCTTCCTCAGACGGCTTGTCGGCGTTCTTTACAATGTCGTCAACGCTGGATTTTTTTGCCTCTTCAACATATTTTTTTTCGTTGAATACCGCCTCGCCGTTTTCAAAATTAGTGGCGAATTTCTGGAGCTGCTTATGAAGCTCTCTTGCCGTGTCGCCCATATCCTTGTCGTATTCGTCGAGCTCATCCTTTGACAAATCCGGATCTTCGATAATTCCCCAAAGGTTGCTGTCTTTTACATTGTCAGCCCAGGTAACGTCAACTTCCTTACCTGTATTTGAATCTTTTTCCTTTTCATACGGGGTAAGTCCCGTCGCGAGGAAGTTTGTAATAGCGTTAACGGCGCCGGTGCTTGCGTGCGTTATTAACTTAGCAAAAAAATCTTTGCTTGCATTTTTGTTAATAATGTAATCGCCGAGCTTTGCGTTGTCAGCCTCGGGAACCTTGAAAAGGTTAAGTCCCTCATATGCCTCCAAAGCCTTTGGGCTGCCGTTTTTATAGTTGACTATAAACTCATTGGCGGATGCGTACATTGTCTCTGCCGTGCCGTAATTTGATTTTTCAAGATCCGCGTTAGCCTGCGCGTAATCCTTTATCTGATATCCGCCGTCCATATGTAGCAGCTTGATATCGCAAATTGCGTCTCTTTTGTCCTCGGTGAGCTTGTAGCCCATAAAGACAGCGTCCTTGCCCGTTCCGGCGTTCAGGTTCTTGGGAGCGCAGATATAGCCGTCGCTTTCGCATAGCCGTTTAGCCTCGCCTTCATCCTGAGCCTGGAAGGTCTTTATATCGGAGATATAATAAACCTTGTTCGCCGCCGAGACCTTGCCGATAATCCGAATAGGAAATTCTATTGCGAAACAGATAACAAGTATAAGGGCTATCGTTTTAATAGTAAAGAAAATGGTATTTCTCAGATTGTGTTCCTTAGTTGTTATCATCATTTTCTTCACCGCCTTCTGTCGCTTTCTTTTTCTTTTTATAAATAATAAGTATTATTATACCGGCAACACCCGCGCCGCCGAGAATAAGTATTGCGGTCAAGCTGCCGTTGCTGAAAATTGAGCCGGACGATACCATTTTCGCCTGAACGGTTCTGCTGTCCCTTGCGACAATGTTGCCGTCGTGTGATTTAAAATACTGAGCCTGATATTGGCTTATCCATTCCGAGATTCTCTGGGTTGAACCTGAGGTTGAGCCGACGTATACAACCGAGCCCTTATAAAGACCACCGTTCATAATGCGCGCTGTTCCGAGCGTGCCTTTATCAAGCGCGACGTCGGCAACTCCCTTTGACTTGGCGCTGACATTATCTTTAATAACCGTGAGACCTCTGAGCGTTACCCAGTAGCGGCGGTCAACAAATACTCCGCCTCCGGATCCTTCGGCGTTGTTTCCGACAATCTCGCACTGTGAAAGAGCGACATTGTCGTCATCAACATATATTGCTCCGCCGTCCTGCTTTGCGGAATTGTTGCGGAACTTGCAGTCGTGGAAAACAGTGGCGCGGTTTTCGGTGGGATTATCTCTGATGAAAACCGCTCCGCCGTCCTCATCGGAATGGTTGCCGGCAAAAATGCAGCCCTGCGCGTTCAGATATGTTGCCTGGAGTTTTGTGGTATCGTGCGCGACGTAAATTGCTCCGCCCATCTCGCGGGCTCTGTTGCCTGCGAATATTACATTTTTCAAAAGCACCTCGCCGCGCTCCGAATAGATTGCTCCGCCGTCGTACTCGCTGTAGCAGCTGTCTATCTTAGCGTTTGAAATATCAACTACGCCTTTGTACAGATACACTCCGCCGCCCGGACAGTTATCAATGCTGTCAACGGTTTCGCAGCCGTAGATTCTGCCGCCGGTCATTATGAATTTTGTATCCATGGACGATCCGTCAACACATACACCGCCGCCGGCGTAACTGGATTTGCAGTTGTAGATTGTTCCGCCTTGCATACGGAACTCGGCGCTGTCTTCAATATATACGCCGCCGCCGTAATTGGTGCTTGCGCCTCCGGTGATTACGCCGCCTTGTACGCCGTCAAAGCCCTTAGACTTGGGATTGCTGTCGCGCAGCGTGAACACGGCTTTTTCTTTGATACGGATAACCTCGCCGCTCCTTATGATTTCTCCGTTTCTTTTGCGGTGGATATAATGACCGTTGAGGTCGAGCGTTACATGACAGTTTTCTTTTACCGTCAGCAGCTCGTCCTCTTCCCAGTCCGAACCCATAGTAATGACTGTTTCGGTGTAATTGTTTGCTTTTGCCATTGCGTTTGACCAAGCTTCCGCGACCGAGCCGAGGTTAAGCGTTTCCGTCATTCTGTCTCCGCTGTATATTTCTACTATAGCGCCGGAGGTGACGAGCTTTCCGTCAATCGCCCCGGCTGACGGCACGGCAAATGCTGTAAGGAGCAGGCATACCGCGATAATTACCGTTATGAGCTTTTTAAGTTTCATTAGCTGTCTACTCCTTTCGTTACTGATTAACCGTTTGCGCGCCTTGGCGTTTTTTCCGATTATAATAGAGTACCGAAATAATTATTGATAAAATCAGGATAGCCGAGCCTACATAAATCAGAGCTGTATCGCCGGAGAAAATCGAGGCGGTAGTCGAGCTGTCATCGGGCTTCCAGATTGCGTACAACTTAACCTCCGCCTTTCTTTCGGCAGTAAGGTTAAGCACGGTGTCCTTGTCCTTAAACATAGTACCCTTGCCGTCGGGCTGTGTGTTCCAGCCTACAAAGGTATAACCCTCGCGCATATATAAGACTCTTTGCAGTGTGAACGGCTTGTCGTAATAAGCGGTTTTCCTGTTCATGGTACCGGAAATGTCCGAGTAACCGCCGTCCTTATCCTTTGTTCCGTTTGCGTCGTAAGAAATTTTGTAGTCGTTAGCCTTGAGCTTTGCCCTGAGGATAACGGATTCGTTGACAAGGGTTAGATCATAGTCGGCGCTTGTCACCTTGACGAGCTCGCCGGTGCCTTCTTTTTCATAGCCGTTGATATAATAGCCGGGGATCGATTGTATGTTCCTGATTTGAACCGTATCCCTTTGCTGAGCGGTTTTATCCATTACCTCCTTGCCGTTCACAAAAACCTTCACGTGCAGCGGGAATACGAACCTTACGGTAATCGCCTTCGTGATCTCGGGATAAACATTGCTGCCGGACTTGAAGGTGAGGTGATAGGTGCTCATGTGATTGGTTCTGTGGCTGCTGCTCAGCCTCCACCTAAAGCCGGAGTTATCGACCGGCTTAAAGGTGTCCTCCTCCGGAAAGGAGATGTTCTTCATGGAGGTGTTGTCGCCGTTTGCCTTCCAGATCAATCCGTATTGATCGACGCCGGAGACGGTGATAACGCCGGACTCTTCAATGTCGCCGGGCGGCGTATCGATCTCAAACAGGTCGGGATAGGGGTATTTGTCGCCGCCGATATTGAGCATTGTTTTCTTTTCTTCATAGCCGTAAATACTATGAACGACGTGAGGGGAGCTTACATTAACGTCGTTGATCTTAATCGTTACGTCACCCTCAAAATCACGCCATACTCCCCAATTGCCGAAGTCGGTTTCTACTTCTACGCCTGTAGGAAAGTCATCGGCGCCGCAGTCGTATTCATAGGTGTAAGATTTACCGTATTCATCGATGCTTTCATGAAAATCGGGCGAGGTGTTGAGCAGCTTTTGTTCACCCTTTCCCCTGTCGCTTTTGCCGTAGATGCGGAAATAAGCGTGATACCAAACGTCGGCGTCATTGGTAACGGCGATATGGATCTTGATCTTGTAGCTCTTGTTGGTTGAGCGCAAACCTTCAATCAGGTTTAATTCATCTTTTTTCTCATAGTTCACCCTATACTCGTTGGTATCGCAACGGAAATAGCGCGTAGGGTCAACGTCGTTATACTTGCCGTAGCCGGTAGTCACATCGCGAGCCGCGCCCTCTGAGGGCGGCTTAATGCCGATTTCCGAGCCGCCGGTTAATCTTGCCGTGATCTGAATCGGTTTAAAATCTCTTTGATCAATATTGTCTGAATTGCCGTTTGTTAAATTGTCGGTGATTCTCAGCTTTCCGCCCGCGAGAATCAGCTCGCCCGCTTGCAGGTATATGCCGCCTCCGGCGTTCCCCGCGGTGCAGTAGAGGACGGAGGTGTTTTCGAGCGTGAGCGGCGAGGGGGAATCCAAATAGATACCGCCGCCGCTTTCGCCCGCCGAGTTGGTTTCAATCGTGCAGTTGCTGAGCGCGAGCGTTCCGTGTGAGTTCAGTGCGCCGCCGTTTGTACCGCAGTTATTTTCCTTTACGGTAACGTTATTCAGCGTGACCTGTGTATCGTTATTCGCCCAGAGGCCGCCGCCGGAGGTTTTGGCTGAATTTTTCAAGATGGAGGTATCGGTAACAGACAGCTTGCCCTGACGGTGAAAGATACCCGCTCCTTCGCTTGCGGTATTGCCTTCAATCACGGTATCGCCCTCGATTACGGTATTGCCGTCACTTTCATTAAAGAATCCGCCTCCCCATGAGGAGGCGCTGTTGCCGGAAATGGTACAGCCCTTGATGGTCATATTCTTGTGATTGGTAACGCCGCCGCCATTGATGGCGTTGGTGTTTTGTTCAATCGTTGAATCGGAGAGCGTCGCGTCACCCTTTGACCATATTCCCGCGCCGCCGCCTCTTACCGTATTGGATTTGACCGCGCAATCGGTGACGGTGAGCGTGCCGAAATTGGCGATACCGCCGCCGTCATATGCCGAGTTGCTGTCAAAGGT
>JBGUOX010000085.1:0-3913 GCA_045129995.1 Ruminococcus sp.
AAGGCTGGCGCCTTGCAAGGACGACAACGCAGTATTGCGGAAAATAGACCGCAAAGATTGTCTGCTTTTTATTAGGTATTAGTATTAAAGGTTCTGCGCAGCATTCTGAGCGTTTGCCGCTTTCTCATATCCACCGCTCCCTTTTGTGTTTGTTATGCTTGTATTTTACCACTTTTTAAGCCGCAAGTAAAGCACTAAAAGCCTTTTGCCGTATACCGGATCACATCAAAAACCTTCAAATTATTTAGGATAATACAACAATATAAGCTTTATATTCAGAGGATTTTTACCCATTGCTATAAAAATTGCAAAAAAGTACTATTTGACTTGCTTTATTTGGCTGGTTGTTGTATAATAAAGAAAATCGCAATCAAAGCGCATTAACAAATGATTAGATACCATAATGATATATTCTATTAAAGTGATTTGACGCCATGCTATCATACTACACTTGCATAACACTGCTTTCGCTGGCGGGACTTTCGGTTCTTTGCGTTTTGGTTTTGGAAAACGGAAGGATCAACAAAGCCGGCAAAAAGAATTTTTATCTTACATATCTTGTGATCGCGCTTGCGGCGCTTGCGGAATGGACGGGCGTTCAGCTGAACGGGACGGACGAGCTGCCTCACCTGCTGCTTAGGGCGGTGAAGTGCGCCGACTACATCCTGACGCCGCTTTCCGGAGTTGCCCTGATACGGCAAATGGGACTGCGCAACCGATGGAACACCGCGCTTAACATCGCGATCACCGCCAACGCCGTTTTTCAGCTGATCTCCTGCTTTACGGGCTGGATGGTGGTCATCGACTCGGAAAACCGATATTCGCACGGTCCGCTTTACTTCGTCTATATGATCTTCTATCTGTTCGTCATCGCCGTTGTGCTGATCGAGTTTTGGATATACGGCAAGGGCTTTGCGCGGCACAACCGATATTCCCTTTACGCCATTATGGGAATGGTCGTGCTTGGGATCGCGCTTCAGGAGTTTATCGGAGTTGGATCGCGAACAGCGTATATAACCCTGACGATGGGCGCCGCGATGATGTTTATCCACTACATCGAGTATGCCCAGCTTGACTTCGAGGGCAGGCTGAACGAAAAGGAAAAGCTGCTGCTCAGCGACACTTTGACGGGACTTCTCAGCCGCTACGCCTACTCCCAAACGCTTACGGAATATGACGAGCAGGGCGCGCTTCCGCAGGAGCTTGCCGTGTTTTCCATCGACATAAACGGAGTGAAAACAGCCAACGACACCCTTGGTCACGCCGCAGGCGACGAGCTGATTCGCGGCGCGGCGGATTGTATTCGACGTGTGTTCGGCGCGGACGGGCTTTGCTTTCGCACAGGCGGCGACGAGTTTATTGTTTTGACCAACGCCGACCTGCAGACCGCCGAGGAGCTGCTTAGAAAGCTGGAGCGCGAAACAAAGGCTTGGGACGGCAAGGCGATCCACAGCCTTACGGTTTCGGCAGGCTTTGCGCTGGCGTGTGAGCACAAGGACGCCACCGCCGAAAAGCTTATCGGTTTTGCCGACAGAGTTATGTACGCCGACAAAAACCGCTATTATTCCGACAGCTCCGCAAACGTTTGACCTGAAAACCAAACAAAAACAAAACGGGCGCACCAAAACGGTGCGCCCTTGTGTTTTTGCTTTTATAGAATTAAAATTCTTTTTCAACAATGAGTGTGCCATCCTTGTTCAAATAACTCATCACGATGGGATATTCCCTGCCGCAGTAAACCGCCATGGCGCTTTTGTCCTGAGCGACCGCCTCAGCGACTGCGTCTCCGTTCAGAGAATCTGTCAGAGTAGCCCTAAGCTTTTCCACATTATCGTCGGAGATCTGCACAAGGTAGGTGTAACGGTAAACGATCTTGCCGTTCTCGGCGACCGCCTCAGCCTTGTACACCTCGGAATCCAGATTTACCTGCTCAGTCACGAGCTGAGCGTACTCCTCAAGCGTGTAGCTGCCGACTTCTTTAGTGGTTTCTGTGCTGCTGCTCTCGGCTGCGCTGCTTTCCGCCGCGCTGCTTTCGGCTGCGCTGCTTTGTGCGGCGCTGCTTTGTGCGGCGCTGCTTTCGGCTGCGCCGGTCTCGGTTTTGCTTTCGTTTGACTGACCGCAGGCTGCAAAGGAAACGCAGAACAGCGACAGCAATGCTATGGTAATGATTTTTTTCAAGATGAATCCTTCTTTCTTGTTTTTTTAAAATTATATCAAAGAAAATAAATGCTGTCAATAAAGCGCCGAAATATTTGCCAAGACGGGCTTTTTGGTGTATAATGTCAAAGGAAAGGTTTGATAGGGATGAAATACAATTTGCATACGCACACCAAGCGGTGCAACCACGCCCGCGGCGAGGACAGAGAATATGTTGAAAACGCGATAAAGGCGAACATAAGGGTGCTGGGCTTTTCCGACCATTGCCCTCAGTTTTTCCCCGGCACGGATTATTACAGCTATTTTAGGATGCTTCCGGAGCAGGCGTTTGAGTATGCCGAGAGCATACGCGCCCTGCAAAGGGAATACAGCGCCGACATTCAAATTTTGCTGGGCTTTGAGACCGAATACTACCCTGCCGCGTTTGACGCGCTGAGGGCGTTTTTAAAGCCGTTAAAGCTTGATTATATGATAATGGGACAGCACTTCATCGGCAACGAATTTGACGAAGGCTCCTACTACGCCGCCGAGTCCGGAAAAAAAGAGGACTACCTGCGCCGATACGTCCGCCAGGTCAAGGAAGGGCTTTCCACCGGCGCGTTCAGCTATTTGGCGCACCCCGACATCGTGTGGTACAGCGGCAGCGAGGATTACTACCGCCGCAAAATAAAGGAGCTTTGCGGCTTTGCGAAGCAGCGCGACATTCCGCTTGAATACAATATGCTGGGCTATATGAACGGCAGAAGCTACCCCAACCCCGAGTTTTGGAAAATCGCCGCCGAGGTCGGCAACAAGGTCGTGATCGGATATGACGCCCACGACCCCAAGGTGCTTTTAAAGGACGAATTGTTCCGTCAGTGCTTGGCAAATCTGGACGCTTACGGCATTTCGCCGATTTCTTTTGAGGAGATAAAACTACGCAATGAAACGCTTTAAAATATTACTTGCGGCGCTGCTTTTGTGCCTGAGCCTTTGTGCCTGCCAAAGCGGCAAAAGTGCCGACGAACCCGCGACCGAAGCCGCGACGGAAGCCGCGACCGAAGCGTCTGACGAGCCGCAGGCAGGCTCGGCAGTGACAACGGGAAAAGAGGAAACATTTTCATACACCGACAAAAGCGGCAGAGAGATCAACGCCGTGTACCGTCTGCCGTCGCTGCGCTTCAACACGCCCGACGCTCAAAAAATCAACAGCGAGATCGAAACAAAGTTCGCTCCGCTTTTTGACGAAGCGGCAAAGCAGGAAAGCGCTCAGACAGCGCTCGGCGTTACCTCGCTTGATTACGACGCCGCCGAAAACGACGACATCGTGTCTGTCGTTATCAAAACCGAAACGGGCTCTCACGTTATGAAATACGCCGTTTACAACTACAACACGGCGACAGGCAGCAGGATATACAACGCCGATCTGCTGGGCTATTTGCAGCTCGATTACGATCAGACCTTCGCCTCGCTTCAAAAGTCGCTTGAGGAGGATTACACAACCAAGTTCAAGCCCGAAAGCTTCCCCGACGATTACTATTACCAGCTTGACCGCTCAACAGGCGCGGAAGCGATACGCGAGTCGCAGCTGTTTTTGAACGAGGACGGCATTCTTTACGCCGTTTGCACGGAATACGCCACCGTAGGCGCAGGCGAGTTTGAGGTGCTTCTAAAGGTCTAGCGCCAATGAATGCGGCACAGCCGCAATTCATTCCGAAGGAAATTCACGTGCGGAGCACAATTCATATTGCGGAGCAATAATTCATTCCCGACGCAA
>JBGUOX010000086.1:0-19380 GCA_045129995.1 Ruminococcus sp.
TATTGAACCGCCGTGTACGGAACCGTATGCACGGTGGTGTGAGAGGTCGGCTGCTCAACTAACGGGCAGCCTCCTACTCGATTTTTATAGGGAGCTTTTGTGTTCTGCCGTTGCCGGAAGTGCCCAAATATGTTCTTTACAAAAATTGTGATAGAGCGCCGCCGGCGCTCTTTTGTATGTATAATACTAATACCTAATAAAAAGTAGACAATCTTTGCGGTCTTTTTTCCGCAATACTGCGTTGTCGTCCTTGTCTTGCGAAAAATATCCTCGCAAAATATAAGTCTACTTTCTATCAGGAATTAGTATAAGTTTCATCGTTTTGCGATGAAAGTTTCCAAGGCGCGGCTACCGGCGAACATGATCCGATACGAAAGCACATTGCACCTGACAGGCGGTTTCAGCGAAAAGGTAACAAGGGCAACGAAAATAACAAAAACGATCACGGGAAAGCGTGAAATAAAAAAACTGACCAAGCGAGGCTTGGCCAGTCAGAAAGATTATACTTGAATGAGGTATCAGGCGACAAAGCTGCTGCCGGTCGTGCCGAATCCTTCGGTGTGATCGGCAAGATACTTCTGCACACAGGTTGCGTCGAGAATGGATACTTTGCCGTCGCCGTTGACGTCGGCGGCTTTTTTGCGCGCTTCGGAGAGCTGTTCAAATTCTGCAACTGCGCGCTGAATCGTTGTTACGTCGGAAACAGTTACATTTCCGTCGCCGTTCGCGTCGCCGTATATGTAGGTTTCCACAATTTTGAAATTTATATCCAGTACGCCGTCGTCAAACGTCAGCGTCAGCCGGTGTTCGCCGTTTTCAAAGCCGACAAGCTCGGATTTGCCGATGGAAAGCACGCCCTCGTGCATAATCATATTGCCGGTGACTGAATTTCCGACATAGTTGCCGTCCATCGAAACGGAAGCAATGATGGACTCGGAATTGGTCTTTACCTTAATGCCCGACGTTCCGTCGCGGTTCCACTCGATCGCGGGAGTGTCGGTCGTGATCTCCTTTTCTTCAAGGGGAAGGATCTCGTCATACGCGACGTACGCCATGATGCGGTCGCTGTTTTTCGCAAGTTTTTTTCCGAGAAACTCTTCTTCATTGTCCAAGTCTATTTGGCGGGTAATGACCTGACCGGCGGAGTTGCCGTTGGTATAGGTCAGCACGTGGCTGTCTTTGTCATAGTCTACAACGATGGCAACATGGTCGAACCATTGACCTGACGCGTCCCACGAGAAGAAAAGCAGTCCGCCGGGCTGATAGGGAATATCAAACGCGCTTACGTCAATGTTGTAGTATGTGTTCCAGTTATATTTGTCCAGCTTGTGGTGAGCCTTCGGAGTGTAATAAACGCCCTTCTGCCTGAAATTGTATGCCATGATCCAGGAATCAGCTTCATATTCGATCCTCGGCTCGGCATAATATGAATAATAATACCGTTTCAGCCGTTCGTCATCGGAATAGCCTGCCTGATACAGGCACCAGCTTACAAAAATCGCGCACCAGTCGCAGTCGAGATACTGTGTGTCCTCGGCTCTGTCCATAATATAACGCTGTGCCCAGCGTGTGTATTCGGTGTTGCCTGTCCGGTTGTTGTTCATACGCAGCTCCGCGCCCGTCCACAGCAGACCGTCTTTTCGAGCCTGCTCAATGTCGATGCCCTCCGTAGCGTAGTTTTTGTAGCCCTCCTGTGACAAAGCTACAGCCAGAGTCTTTTGCATTGCGGTCTTGTCCTTGTTGTCCTCAAGTGCGTCGATAAGCTTTGTGTAATACGGAGAGCTCATATATTCCTCCGAATACTTAAAATTATCCTTTGCCGAAGCCGACGGCACGGAAAACACAAGCGAAGCGCAAATGACAGCGGCAGAAAGAATACCGCCGAAAACTCGTTTTAAGATCATAGAAATGCCTCCTTTTTTTGTTTTATTGTATTATTATGCCGCGTCGATTGTCAATGATATGCAGCGGCAGCTTTTTGAAAGAGCAATAAAATATTTTTTTCTTTGCAAAAACCGCTTTAAGCGTCGAAAGAAATGCACCGCGTTATTGTTCAGGCTGTGTGCTTTCGGTCGAATCTGTAGAGCTTTGTTTTAAGACGGGTTTAAATCTGGCAGCCACTACCATATCAGATGTGACATTGCTGAAATCGAGGCCCCAGCCGTCAAATTTATAAGTATAATATTCATCGTCCGGCATAACGGGATCGGGCGGCGCTGTTGCCGCTTTGCCGTCCTCAACGGTTTGCGTGTCCAATACCGTGCCGTCGAGGTTGATAAAGGTGACTGTGTGCGTGACGACAGGCGAAGTGGTTTCCTCCGGAGGAGCGGTGGTGACTTCCGTAGGCGCTTCGGTCGGTTTGGCGGTCGGAGCGACGGTCGTTGGTTCAACGGTCGTCGGTTGTGTTGCCGCAGTTGAAACGGGCGTTGTTGCGGAAGTAGCAGCCGTAGTGCTTTGGTTGTTGTTTTTATCGCCGTTGCCAAGCAGCAAAACGGCAGTCACAATGCCGCCGGCGACCAGCAGCAACGAAACAATTATGATCGTGACGATCAGCGCGGTGTTTTTCTTCTTTGGCGGTTCCGGTTGCGGCGCAGGCTGAACGGGCGTCACAGGCGGATAATAGCGCGGCTGTGCGGTAAGCTCCGACGCCAGCTGTTCCATATTGGGCGTGCGGAATTGTGCAATAGGCGCAAGACCGTGCATCAGCGCATATTCCTGCTGAGGTGTGATAGGCACGCCCAGCTGCGACGGCGCGCGCAGCGTGTCGCCGCTGACGCGGATTGGACTGTTCATCGGAACGATACCCGTTATGCAATAATATATGGTCGCGCACAAAGCGTATACATCCGTGTAGGGGCCTTGCCGGCTGTCGCGTTGGTACTGCTCAGCAGGCGCGTAGCCGTGCTTCAGGGTGATTTCTTTGCCGTGCTCTCCGCTCATATAGTAGCGCGCCGAGCCGAAATCCATCAGCTTCAGCTTGCCGCTTTTTGTAAGCATCAGGTTGTCGGGACTGATGTCACGGTGGATCATACCCTGAGAGTGCATAGCGCTGAGGGATTTTATGACCGGCAGTGACAGCGCGATCATCCTTTCGGCGGAAAAAACGCCGTTCTCGTTGACCGCTTCCTGCAGGTTTTTGCCCTCAAGGTATTCCATTACGATATAAGCCGTGTTGTTCTCCTGAAAGTAATCCAACACGTCCACAATACCGTCATCCTCGGTAAACGCGGCGACATTTTTGGCTTCCGCCAAAAAACGCTCAACACCGCCTTGGAAGAACGTTTGCTTTTCAGCCTGTATCACCTTTACGTCGGAAGCCTGCGCGTCGCGTGTGGCGGTGCCGAACGGAAAGAACTCTTTGACTGCAACGCGTTTGCCAAGCGTGATGTCCAAGCCGATATAGGTAATGCCAAAGCCGCCCTCGCCAAGCGCAACGCCCAGCAAATAACGCTTGTTCAGCACTGTGCCGGGGTGCAGATGATAAGGTCTTCCCGGCAGACGGTTGACATTGTTATAGCCGCAGTGACGACAGGTGGTGGATGCCTCCAGAGGCTTCATACAGTGAAAACAATATTTTTGCATATTCATCATCCTGTTTATTAATGTGTTACTTGTATTATAGCGCAATTGTATGCAATTTGCAACCAAAAAGGCGGCGGAAAGTACGTTTCCGAAAAGGATGATTTTAAAGTGACAACAGAATTAACGATTGGGGGAAAAAGGACACAGATTGCGGATGACAAGCATTTCGTGTCCTTTTTTACATTATTCCTGATTCCCGTTTCGATACAAACAGATCCCGTGGTATCTATACATTGTATTAGACGGTATATTTTGCAGACAGTGATTATGTAAAGAAAAAGCGGCTGCAAAAAGCAACCGCTTACCATTTTTTCACAGAGTACATTATTTTGCAATAAGATTGGAATAATATAGATTTTTTCAAGATGCTAAGACTTCACTGACCAGTTTTTGACGGCGGATAAAAAAGCCTAAAGTTATAAACCGATAGCTTCCAGCTTTGTCATGTTCTGCCTTTTGAAATCCAAAGACGAATGCACATAACGCTCCAGCGTGATGCGGGGCGATGAATGTCCCAGCACCTCACTGAGCGACTTGATTTCAAATCCGACCTCTACACATCTTGTTGCAAAGGTGTGCCTTAATACATGAAAATGCATATTTTCAATGCTGCAGGCTTCGCTGTATTTTTTGATATGATACTGCAAAACACGAGGTTCAATAAATTTTGTTTCGCTTCCGGTCAGTAAAAAAGCAGTACTTTCAAACTTGCCGGCTCTTTCCCTGCACAACTCAAACGAAGTGTTCGTCAGCGGAACAACGCGTGCAGATGTGTCGCTTTTCGGAGCTGTCAGTATTATTTTTGTTTTTGCACCGTCACCGGTGTTCTTGATGCGCTGCATTGTTTCGCGGATAGTTACAGTTCTTTCTTTTAAGGAAATATCCCCCGCTTTTAACGCACAAACATCGCCTATACTCAACCCTGTTGTCAGTGCAAACAAAACGCCGAATTTGCAGGAATCCATATCATTCATTAAAAACCCGATAAACCTTTGCTGTTCCTCATACGACAACACGCGGATTTCCTTTGGGGTATATTTCGGCATCGCTACCTCGATAGACCTCAGCCCATCAGTGCTTTTTGAAATATACTGTAAAATTGATTTCAGCATTACCATTATGTCTTTAGTTGTTTTGGCGGAAAGATGTTTTGTATGTATCAAATAATTTACAAATGACGCGGTAAGCTCCGTTTTGATCATGCAGGGCTGGTAAGTGCCGAAAAATGGCTTGATGTGGTTTTCCAACGCAGCTGCATACTTGACAAAAGTAGATTCCTTTACCTTGCTTTGCCTAAACAAAAGCCAATCATCACAGTGATCGGCAAAGCACTTGACAGAACCAAAATCCTTTGTCGTTGCGGTTGCAAGTGTGAGCTTGCATTTTTCCAGTTTCTCTTTTGCCTCACGATATGTTTTACCATAGCATGAACCGTAGATGATCCTGCCGTTTTCCGCGACTCCTTTTTTGTAGCGTCCTTCCCAACGCCCGTCTTTTCGCTTGTAAATGTTTTCACCTTTTTTTGACATAGAATCCTCCTGTTATTTTGACAATTTATTTGACGGGGATAATTATTCTAAAACACAAATAATACGAATTTAATACCAAAATATTATTTTGGATTAGAATAATAACCGCCCTTATGATGGCTTAATTCCAGAATCAAATTAAAAAAATTATAAAAATAAGTTGTAATTAACAGAATGTTATGTTATAATAATATCGTATAATAATGCATTCTGTGAAAGTGTCACTATATGCAAGGCGATGAGGGGAGACTCGTTGTGAACAGTGAATTTGAATTGATTCAGTACAACGAAAACCTTCCGGCGCGGATCGAATTTAAGCCGGATAAAGTCGATACCCCATAACATTGGCACAAGGAAATCGAGCTTGTGTATGTTATGGACGGCGAAGTCAAGATCAATGTCAACACCCACGAGCAGACACTTCAAGCGGATGCATTCGTCTTGATAAATTCCGCAGAAAACCACAGCTTGTTGTCCGAAAATGCAAAGTGCCTGATTTTGGATATTTCTTACGAGTTTGCGGAGCGGTTTGATGAGTCGCTTTACAGCAGTGTTTTTAGGATAGTACCAGGCAGCGGAGCTGAGGAAGAAATACATAATCTTTTGTGGCAGCTTTCGCGGACGATGAATGAAACAGAGCTTTCGGAGCTTAAACAGTATTCCGTGATCACGGACATTCTGCATGTGCTGTTTGTCCAGTGCAGATACGAAAACACAAACGCGCCTGCTGATGAAGAACAGGTTGCGTCACGCCACGTCAAGCTGGCGACCGAGTACATTGAGCAGCATTACCGCGAAGAGATCGCGGAAAACGAGGTCGCTGGAATGCTGGGCCTGCACCCGATTTATCTGAGCGCCCTGTTCAAGGAAACGACAGGCATGGCTTTTCGAGATTTTCTTTTAAAAATCCGCTTGGAGCACGCGATAGACGCGCTGCTCAACAAGCATATGTCGATCGAGGACGCCGCCGAAGCAGGCGGATTCCCCAGCAAACGTACATTCATTGCAAAATGCAAACGGGCGTACAATATAACACCGTTTCAGCTTTTAAAACAGGGAGCGGAGGTGAAAAGAAATGTACCGTCACCAAACAATTGAATATGACAAACTTCTCCCTGCAAAAATCTCGCTGTGCGACAGCTCGGTGGACAGGTGCAGAGGAGAGCCGCACTGGCACGAGGAAATGCAGTTGATTTATGTTAACGAAGGCGTCCTGAACATCACCGTCGGCAACCGTGAGGCTGAGCTTCACGCAGGCGATGTGCAGTTGATTAATCCCTGCGAGGTGCATTCGCTGAAGAACGGCTTTTGTCACTATAATCATTTTACAAAAGCCTGCCACAAGTACTACGGCGCAAGCCCAACGGAAATCAAAAAGCAGAGGCGGCAGCGTGACGTTGCAGCCAATGCGCCTTTGGTCAGATCGGCATAATTTATTGCCGGTTAAAAGGCACAAAAACTATCAAACGCGGCAAAAACCCTGCGTTTGTTTATATAAATAAGTATATAAAAATCATTATATATAAAAGAAAGAGAGGTAAAACCTAATGAAAACAAAGATAAAACGCCACTCACGGTCGGCGTTGTCCGTGCTTCTCACGCTCTGCATGCTCATTTCGTGCATGACGGTCGGCATAATTGCCACCGACGCGGCGAAGGTCGCGGAAGAAAACGCTGTCGGCGCAAGTGCAGACAGCGAAGCTGTGGGCTATTCCGATGGCGGCTATGTAAAGGGCGCTTGGGATGGCTGGAAAACTCCCGATGATAACAAAGGTCATAAAATCACCAACGGTTATACCGTTCAGTTACCGGCAAATACGACTTATGAGTTCGTTTTTGTTGCTGATAATGACGATGTATTTAAGAAAGATGTAACGATTTCAAGTTCGGTAAACGATTACGATTTTAACAAAGATGCAACTGTTAACGCAAAAATCAAGACTTCGATTGCCGGCGACTACACATTTAAGTTTGCAAGCTGGAATGGTGATAATTGTATGCGTGTCAAAATCACCTTCCCGACCCAAACCACTGTTGACACATGGTCGGTAGCAGGCGGTTCCGGCGGAGTTACCGCCGGCGGTCAGCCGGATAATCTCTTTACAGATTCATGGAGCACGTCGCTGACAGAGAACCAAATGACCAACACAAGCGGTACCACGTGGACATGGACGAAGAACAACGTCTCACTTCCTGAAGGTAAGATCCTGTGCAAGGTAGTTAAGAATCACTCGTGGGATACCGCATATCCTTCCAGCGGAAACCAAGAGTCTTCAAGTCTTGCTGCCGGTGAGTATAATGTTACCATTACGTTCGACTCCTCGACTAAAGTCGTAACGATCACAGCTACTTCGGTAGCGAAGTCGACTCTTTACGTACAGAGCGACATTGCTAATGCAACGGTCACGGCGACCTACAACGGCGAGACGGCCAACGAGGGTGGATCGATCTCCAGCATCCCGCAGGGCGCTACCGTAACTATTTCGGTCACACCTGCTGCAGGCTATCAGTGCACAGGAATCACTTCCAGCGGCGGCGGCACGATCTCCGGCTCGATCAATTCCTATACGCTGAAGATGCCCGCGCAAAACACCACAGTTGACGCGACCATCACTACGGTTATGCTGAAGAGGATCTACTTCAACAACAACTATACCCAGTACGGTACGGTTTATGCCTATGTATATAATAAAGACGGAGATACAATAACGTATGAGTATCTCGGCAAGAGACCCGGCAAGGTCATGGCAGAACCCGAAAATTCCGAAATGTGGTACATCGAGGTTCCTTCAAATATTACCTATGTCGAGTTCATCAGCGGTGACGGCAAAACCACCGGCGAAATGACGATCCCGTGGAGTAATACTAATCCCAAGTATATCGCGCCGTATAATTATGACGCACCTACCGAAGCCAACGGCGGCAAATGGGGCAACTATGTGCCGGGCGATAAGGTTGGCGATCAGCGCGATAATGTATATACCGTTTCCGATGGCACTACTATGAGTTCGTCCAACCTGTTCACCGGTATCACCGCAACGATGTATGACTATTATACAGACGGTGAAATTAACGCCAACGCCGGTACCGTCAGTGATACCGGAGCCAGCGGCGCGCCAAACGGTTGGCTTAAGGGTATTGCAAGCGATGAATACTCCGGAGGTACCAGTTGGAAGTGGCACCCTTATGACAAGCTAAACGCAGCCCTGTCCAAATATGCCGACGCGAGTAAAACACGTGACAACGCTACCTGGTCAAACCCGTCTCAGCCATTGTATGGTATTGCCTACCCCCTTTATTTTGGTAACTTGAATACCAAAAACGGCGGCGATAGTATGGCGAATTATGTTGCCGGACTTTTTAACTGGGATTTCGGAACGAACAACTCCTTAGGCTTGAACAGTACGAATAATGCCGCCACCGGTCTTTCCGGTAAAACGCTTGGCAAAGACAATACGATCCACTATTACAAGAGCGGTGCGACCGATGAGAACGGCGCGCCGATGGCGATGTTCAACGAGGACTTCCTCTCCGGTGAAAACAGCCAAAACAAACCGCTTGCAACCATCCTGCACACCTCTTCCTTCCCGGTGAGAAAAGAAGAGAATGTCGGCGCTACTACGACGTATCCTAATAAGATTTATATGGCTCCGGGAGCTTGGGCAGGTGATAGTGCTGTAATATTTGCACATTTCCATAACGGTACTGATAAAAAGATGACAAGTGACGGCACTTACTTGGTATGTGATATTCCAAGTGGAGCAACAGGTGTAACATTTGTCCGAATGCCCAATGGAAGTGCAAGGGTGAATTGGGGCAGTGCTTGGAACCAATCGGACGACTATTCAGTTGAAACAAGTACCGGTAGTGCAAGCCGTCTTTACACATTCGATTCTTGGGATGGCGGCGGAACTTACGGTGACAATAACAGTAAGAAAAAATCGACTTTCACCAAAGGCGATATCCCTGCATCATATGGCACTACCTCCGGCGGTCACACCTACTACGAATTTAACAGTACCGGCGGCAAGGATAATGCATATATAACTGATATCAGCAAGTCGAATAAGACCGCGAATATCAACTATTATACTGACAAAAAAGTTAAATCCAGTAATGATATTTACGGCTTCTTCCCGTTCGATTATAACACCTATCAAAGTCATCTGGATAGTACCGCTCATGACCTCGGCTTTGGCATGAAGCTGGAGATTCCCTTCACCCTTAACGAGAACGGATTGAACGATGACGGCACTCCCCAGACCTTCGACTTCTCCGGAGACGACGACCTGTGGGTATTTGTCGACGGCAAGCTCGTCCTCGACCTCGGCGGCGCTCACGATGTAACGACAGGCTCGATAAACTTTAATACAAAAACAGTTACGGCGAGCAACGTGCAGGCGATTCCGAGCGGCGTTACCAGAAACGGCAGCTTTGGGACCGGCTTCAACACGAACCCCAACTACGTTCATACCATGACCATCTACTACATGGAGCGCGGTATGTTCGACTCTAACCTGAAATTCGGCTTCTCCTTCCACGCTATCCCCAACCAGTTCTGGATCGACAAAAAGATCAGAACCAAGGATAGGACCAACACAGGTGAATATGACACCATCAACGCCGGCTTCTTTACCGACAACAAACAGACGGGTACTGCCTCGAATATGGACACTTATACCGTTGGCGGCACAACGACAACCATGTCTAAGTTCGAGAAGTCCTTCCAGAACGAGCAATTCACGGTCACTCATTGGTACGGAACCAACGGAGCCTCTACTGCAAACACGCTTGCGGCTGGCATGAATTATACCATCGATAATAATACGGTCACCCAGACGGTCGATGCAAACGGTCAATACCATATTTATCATGATTTGGGCAACGCTTTCATAGATCAGTTTAAAACCGGAGACAAGTTTAAACTGAAGGAGGAAATCAGCAGCTCGAATAAATATGTCTATACACCCGTGTTCTCCGTATGGGATCAGGCGAACAACGATAAGACGATCACACCCGGCGGCGATAATACGAACGGTTATACCTTCGATTTCTCCCCGACGACGAGCGTTTCCGGCGGAATCGAGAACACGAATATCAAGGCGCGGTTTGAAAACTATATGGTGGCTCATGACCTGACTTTGACCAAGAAGATCACCAACGCCACCGATACAACGACCAATTTCACCTTCAAGATCTTGTTCGATTTTGCGAATGACGGTAATTATATCGCCTATCCGCTATACTGTGACGTTGACGGCGCACGCACTCAGCTCAGCAATACCGGAGAGATCACCGTAAAGGCGGGACAGGTAATAGATATCTTTGAGATCCCCGAGAACGCGAAGATACAGATAACTGAGGTCTTGACCGATACCGTTTCAGGCTATCGTTATGTGGGCGCTACTCTGAAGAAGGGCGGCACGGACTTAGCTTCCAACACTTACACCACTATCACCAAGGGCGTTCAGTTCCGGATGGGCGATGCAGATATGTCTGCTGAGTTCTCTAACAAAAAGCCCGACAACAAGTACACCATTACGTACATTTATCCCTCCTACGGCGCAAGCGCCAAGAGCGACAGCAACCTTTACGGCGACCAGAGCTACACCGTCAGCGGTGTGTTCACAGCAAAAGAGTTGGAGACTTATATGGATCTCAGCGGAAGCTCGATTGTATTTAAGAGCGACGCTCTGAAGAGAACCTTCGTCAACAACAAAGCGCCCTATGAAGATAACTTTATGCAGACGCTGTCCTTTGCAAGCTCCGATATAGTTGAAAGCGGCACGGGCTGGTCCGGCGGTAATTACACATGTTCGGTGACAGCAGCCGCCTCAACCAACTATACGGTCGGCGCGTATTTCTACTTGCCTTATGCGGTTGACAATGACAGCTCTTTGATTCCGCAGGAATCCGGCAACTCAGGCAAGGTGGCTTATACTACAAGCAAAACCGCGCGCGGTGAAAAGGAAGTTACCTGCTTTGACTGGTATGTAACCTCCGGAAAGACACACAAAGGCGCAAGCGGAGATGCCCCGGTATTTGTTAACGCTCCGTTGATTGTTTATTCGGATGTTAGCGATGAAAGCACTAAGAAGTACTTCCAGTATTGGAGCGTTAAGTCACAGAGCGGCTACGGAAAACGATCCGCTGAATATACTCGCTGCTACGATTACGAGTTTAATTTAGCGCTGTTTATGGATTGCTACATCGAGCCTATTTATGCCGATACGTGGGCACAACCTGTTCTTGGCGGTCCGACCTCATATGACGATTATTCGAGATATAATCCTGAGATTCAAATAACAGGAACCGAAGAGCAAAACATCAGCATTTCGTTCCTCGAAAACTCCCGCAACCAGTATAACAACAACGGCGGCGGCACCAGAACCGGATCTGCGGCTGACGTGATTTATTCCGACTTCCTCCTCAACTTTAACTATAACAGTACTGACGGTTTGGTACAGCTGAATGAATTGGATGAAGGAAAGAAAAAGGCAGGACTTGTGGTTGAGGCATTGGGTAATATGGATTATGAAACCGGCAGCACTACCGTATTTGATTATGATAAGAATTACAGCAGAGAATCAAGCTTCAACTCTGATGAAGCAACAAAGAGGGGTGCGATCATCAGTTGGCTGCAAGGCGGTAATAAACCTGCTGCAACCGGTTACGCAAAAGCCGAGTTTGATGTTAAAGCCCTCGATAATAAAAACTGCATTCAGTATTTCTATGCGCTGAATAACAGAAAGAATAGTGATGGTACGCTTTTGAATACCCTGCAAAACAGATATAAGGTGTTCAGAGCATATGCTTACATCGGCGACGTCAGCGGAAACACACTGACAAGCGTAAAACTCAGCACTCCCGTTTACTTCACCATTTACGACGTTGGTTGTCAGGGCTTGGCTGACAACGCCACTAATAATAGTTAAGGAGGTTGAAAAATGAAGAAAGAGTATTGTTCTCCCGAGCTGGATATTTTCAAGATGAGTTTCAGCTCTGTTCTCACGATCACACCCTCAACCTATGAACCCGATCCTCAAAATCCTGAAAGAAGCGGTATAGATGATCCCGGTGAGGGTGATCTCTAAACTGCAATAAATTGGCAGGTTGTTGAAATGATGCTTGTGCAGGCAGTGCTTTGCGGTGCTGCCTGCACTATATGGAGCGAGAAATGAAAAAAAGTGTAAAACGAGTTTCGATTTTGCTCACGGCAGTTGTTTTGGTCGCATTGACCGTTACTAACGTCTTTGCCGTGACGGTATATTATTACTTCGGCTATCTTTATACTTATATTGACAACGAAAAAGTGTCGCTGTATGGCATAGACGACCCTGAAATGGACGGGCTTTTTGTGCCTGCGAACTTGAATAGCAAAAGCTTGGTTGATATCCGAAATAACGCTTTCAAAAATAATACCGATTTTCGTTATTTGGATTTTGCCGGAGCTGTTAATTTGGAGCGCATTGGTTCTTTTGCGTTCAGCGGTTGCACCACCGTCGCAGGTGAGGTTAAAATTCCTTCAAATGTCAACATTATTGAAACGGCTGCTTTTGAAAACTGCACGTCAATAGAGACGGTTGTATATGACGCCTCGTGCGAAAACGTACCCAACCAGTGTTTCAATGGCTGTACTGCGCTTAGCAGCGTCTCATTGAGTGATTCGGTCAAATATATCGAGGACTATGCCTTTGCGAATTGTCCGAATCTGACATATATGGTTGTTCCCGAATGCGTGACAAGCATCGCTGCTACAGCGTTCCAAAATGACTCCGACCTGACCCTCGGCGTGTGGTATGGCACAACGGGATATGATTATGCGCTGCAAAAGGGTATTGATTACGTTCTCCTCGACGATGCACTCCTCGGCGACGCGAACGGTGACGGTCACATAAACATAAATGATGTAACAGTGATCCAACGTCATGTTGCGGATCTGGAGCTTTTAGAAGGTATCTGCCTATACGCATCGGATATTGACCGCGACAGCGAGGTCACTATAAACGATGCTACCGAGCTGCAAAGATTTTTAGCAGAATATGATTTTGAATATCCCATCGGCGAATTAATAACGCAATAATAATTTTGAGCAACAAACCAGTGCGGTTTGTTGCTCATTTTAATTTTTATAAAACTTTTCTGTCCCGTTGCTGATAAAAGGTATCTGCAAGATGGATTTATCAAAAAGACGGTGAGAGTACCTGTGATTTTTTGCTGCATAGCGCCTATTTGAACACTTTAGATAACAGCACATTATTATCCTTATCAATAACGGCGACAACAAAAACAAAATTGTCTACGCCGGTATCCCTGCGTGCAGCTTCGGAATTGAAAGATATATTGGAAATTGAGGAAAGAGTTTTGCTTTCTTCCCGGTCGATTTCTGCTGTAAGTTTTTCCTCGACGACAAGGGTGTTGCCAAGCGCGTAAACGTCGTGTGATGCTTCATCGTTGGAGGTGAATCCATTTTGGAAGTTGGAGGAATGATTTGAAATATATGACTCCAATTTGCTCTGTGCGGCGCTGTCGGTTGTGTCGATCGCGTCGTCTGTTGCAAGAACAATGTTGTTTTTGCCGACGATTTGATGGATATTGGTGCTGCTGCTGACGGACGTTCCGTTGTTGTTGCATCCTTTTGTGCCGAATACAATTCCCGTAACGGCTCCTGCGATAATAAGTACGCCCGCAATGATGGAAATAAGAACTATTTTTTTCTTGCCGCTTTCCTTTTTTGCGATCGGCGGCTGATATGTCGGCGTGAGCGGAATTTGCGCCGCAGGCTGTTTCGGGTTTTGCGCCTGCGGCGGACGAGCGCTCGGCGTGGGATGTTTCAGGCTTTGAGCCTGCGGCAGACGAATGCTTGGCGTGGGATGGTTCAGGCTTTGAGCCTGCGTACGAATGCTTGGCGTAGGCTGTTTCAGGTTTTGCGCCTGCGGCGGACGAACGCTCGGCGTGGGATGTTTCAGGCTTTGAGCCTGCGGCGGACGAATGCTTGGCGTAGGCTGTTTCAGGTTTTTTGCCTTTGCGGAACTAGCGCCTTTTGCCGGCTTTGCAGGATCCTTTGCTTTCGGGGCAGGCGCGGCGACCGGCACGACTGTAAACTCCCGGATCAGCGCCGTCATACTGCGAGTGCGGTTTGCGGCGTTCAGAGCTAAGCCGTGCATAAGCGCCCTTTCCTGATGCGGCAAAACCGGGACGCCAAGCCTTGAAGGGGGAACCAGCGTGTCGTTTTTCATTCTGTCAAGGCTGTCCGCAGGAATCGTTCCGGTAATGCAGGCATATATAGTAGCACAAAGAGCGTAAACATCGCTGTAGGGACCTTGCTCGCTGTTGCGGCTGTATTGCTCGATCGGAGCAAAGCCCTGTTTTAGGATGACGGACATTTCGCGCTCTTCGTTGGTGAAGTAACGCGCCGAGCCGAAATCCATCAGCTTCATTTTGCCGCGATTTGTCAGCATAATATTATCGGGGCTTATATCGCGGTGAATAATGCCGCACGCGTGCACAACAGACAGCGACTTCATTACGGGCGTCAGCAGCTCGATCAGCTTGTCCAAACGGAACTTGCCGTTTTGATTTACGCAATCCTTAAGCGTTTTGCCCTCAACATATTCCATGACGATATACGCAGTGTGGTTAGCCTCGAAGTAATCCAGCACATCCACGATGCCTTCCTCTTCATAAAACTGCGCGACATTTTTTGCTTCCTCCAAAAAGCGGACAACGCCTTTTTGGAAAAACTCCGTTTTGCTTTTTGAAACAATGACCTCGTCTGAAAGCAGGTTGGTGCGGTTGGCGGCGCCGGAGGGATAAAACTCCTTGATCGCCACGCGTTTTCCAAGCGTAGTGTCCAGTCCGATATAGGTAATGCCAAATCCGCCTTCTCCAAGGGCGTTTCCGACCATATATCTGTCCGCCAAAACAGAGCCCGGCTTGACATGATATACCTCGCCGTGATCTTCTTCATTCGAGTGACCGCAAAAAGCGCATATAGGCGGTTCAAGCATCTCTTTCATGCAGTGGTAGCAATAGGTTTGCATAAATCTATCTCCTAATTTTTCTTTTCCGACGGCGCTTAACGGTACCCCAGATCCTCCTGATAACCGGAAATCAGGTTAAGGTTGTAAAGTTCAAACTGATTCAGAACATTCATATCAAAATCATCCGGCGACACCGTGCCGTGATACCAGCTTTTGGATTCAAAATAGGCGCGGATAGACGCGTCGCTGAATCTTCTGCCGTGCCGCGCAAAGATTTCATTTAACGCAAGATTAAGGCGTTCGCGGTTCAGGTCGGACAGGTCGCTTTCGTCCAAATAGGCGCTGTCGGAAGTTGGCAGCAGATAATCTCCGCTGCGCGCAGAGCTGCTTGTTGCTTCCTCGCTGTCATCCTCGGAGGATTCCGCAGGCTTTGTGGTTTTGGGCTTGGTGGGGGAGGTGTGTATCTCTTTTTCCTTGCCCTTTGAAATAACGATCATTGCGGTTTCGGTACGCGGAAAAGAAACATCGGCGGCAGGGTTCTGCGAAATTACCGTGTTTTGTTCCGCTTCGTCGCTGTATTCGCGGCTCACCTTAAAACGGATGTCTGCGGCGTGCAAAGCAAGATAAGCGTCCGCTTCGCTTAGCCCTTCAATATCGGGCATAGTTACTATCTTTACTTCCTTTTTAGCGGTGGGCGGCTGCGTTTCGGCGACCGTTTCCGCGGCAGGCTGCGTTGCGGCGGACGACGTTTGCGATGATTCGTCGGCTTTTTTGTTATTGTCGCTGAAAAAGAACAAATAACCTAAAAAGCCTGCGGCGCCGAGCACAACAATGACAGCCGCGACGATCGCAATTATCATGGCTGTGTTGCTTTTGCCTTCGGGCGGCTCGCTTTGAAAGTCATCTTCCGGCGTAACGTCTTGCCGATTAGTCCGGGAGGAAGGCGCTTCATAGCCGGTGGGTTCGTGTTGAATCTGGTTGTTTTTGTTACGGTTCAAATCATCCACTCCTGTCGCTTTCCGTTTCCTTTTATCGCTTTATAAATACTTCTCCGTCCCGTCGTTTTAAAGCAGCGCCGGGGTTTAGGCGTGCGGGGACGCCTTTGATGTTTTTATTGTACATTCTTTTTAATCTTTTGTCAAATAACGCATAGTTTTTGTCAAAAAAAGATTTACTTTTATATAAAAAGCTATTATAATGTATTTATATTACAATGAGCGACAGAAGGAAACTGCTTCGAAAATCAAAAGGCTTACGCAAATGATAAAAGTGGATTTGATTACGGGATTTCTCGGCTCGGGAAAAACTACCTTTCTAAAGCGCTATGCAGGTTATTTACTGGACAGCGGACAAAAAATCGGAATACTCGAAAACGATCACGGCGCGGTAAATGTGGATATGCTGCTGCTTCACGAGCTGGAGGAAGCCGGCTGCGGACTGGATATGGTGGCAGGCGCGTGCGACGCCGACTGTCACAAACGGCGCTTTAAAACAAAGCTGATCGCTCTCGGGATGAGCGGATATGACCGGGTGCTGATCGAACCGTCCGGTGTGTTTGACATCGACGAGTTTTTTGACGTGCTCTATGAGGAGCCGCTGGACAGATGGTATGAGATCGGCAGTGTGATAGCGGTGGTCGACGCCAAGACGGAAGAAAACCTAAGCCCTGCCGCAACGTATTTGCTGGCGTCTCAGGCGGCGAACGCAGGCTCGGTGGTGCTCAGCAAAACGCAGCTGTGTACCGCGAGTGATGTGGCTTCTACCGTGGAGCATATCGACGCGGCGCTGAACAGCATCGGCTGCCGCCGCAGCATAAAAGACGCGGTGATAGCCAAGGATTGGGACAGCCTTGACAGCGAAGATTTTGAAAAAATAAAAAACAGCGGTTGGGTAAGCGAAAGCTTTACCAAGCGCGGCACAACCGACGACATCGACTTTTCATCGTACTATATCCTCAACCGCGCTTACACCGCACAGCAGCTTAAGGAAAAAACGCGTGCGGTTTTTAAGGACACTGCCTGCGGCAAGGTCTTTCGCGTCAAGGGCTTCACTCGCGACGGCGACGGTTGGCTGGAGCTTAACGCTACGGCTGACAACTTTTCCTTGCGGCATACGCCCTGTGGACAGGATATTATTATTGTTATCGGCGAGGCGCTTGCCGCCGATGAGATCGACCGTGTTTTCAAGGAAGAGTAAGCGAATAAAAAACGATACCTCATTCGACCGAAAATGCATCTGTGAAGCGTTCTGCGCTTTTAAGATAGAACTTTTTTAACAAAGGAGATATAAGTATGAAATGCATTAATTGCGGAAAAGAATTGATCCCCGGCGCAAGATTCTGTACCGGCTGCGGTTCGGTCCAGCCTGAATCAATCGAACAGACCGGACAGACCGTTCAGGCGCAGCCTGCGGATATGTATACCGACCGGACGGAGGAACAGGCGTATTATCAGCAGCCACAGGAACAATCATATTATCAGCAGCCACAGGAGCAGGCAAATTATCAGCAGCCCGGTCAGTATGACTATAACGGACAGCAGTATGCCGCGCCTCAAAAGAATCCAAAGAAAAAGGCGATGCTGATCATTATGATCGTTGCGGCGGTTCTGGTTGTTGCCGGCGGCGTTCTTGCCATCATTTTCGGAGTGCGCAGCTGCACAAAATACAACAGAAGCAGTCCGCGCGCGTCAATGCAGACGATAGTCAACGCTTTTAATGATTCCAACTCCAAAGAGCTGTACAATTCTGTTCCGCCTGCATACATCAAATTAATGAAGGACTATTTATCATCCAACTCCAGAAACAACACGGAAGCTGCACTTGCAAGTAAGATGTTCTTTACCGACAGCAACGAGCCGGAGCAAGAGCTGTTTGACGCCGCTGACGCTTCGCTTCGTCTGCTTCACAAAAAGGTAGACTGCAAGCTTGCGTTTGATGTAACAAACGAAAGACAGGACGGCAGCGTTACCTACCTGACCGGTCAAGTGACAGTCGGCTCTGTAAACGTCGGCGAAGCAACCGTCGGCTTCTCACAGGAAAACGGCAACTGGTATATCAATATTCAGGCAACCGGAAACGACTCCGGAAACTTTAAAAAGCTTGATTCCAACAAGCTGAAGGAAGTGTTCAAGGACTTTCTTCCTTACTACACCTTACCGAGCGCCCATTCAAGCGACGAAAGCAAATATGGCTACGGCTCTGATTACAATGATGTGCCTTGGGATTGATAGTCGGCAAAAAGCGACTTGACACACGGCAATACTTTTGGTAATATTAGTACGGAAAGAATGATGATTTGCGCTGGTGAAAATCATCAGACTGTCATCAACTTCTTTCCGGTTTACAAATTTCTATAAATATATGAAAAGGAGATTGTGGTATGAAATATTGTAAACATTGCGGCAATCAAATTCCCGATAATGCCGTTTGTAACTGCCCCGGCGCAGTTGCTGAGCGTCAGGCACAGGGCGCGCGTCCTGCAGGCGGCTATCAGCCGCAGGGTTATCAGCCTGTACAGCAGCGTCCTGCAAACAATCCTATGAACGGCTTTGTTGCGGCATTTGTTGGTTACTTTAAGTCCCCGATTAAGACTGTCAGAGAAAGACAGCGCGCAAAGGATCTCATCACTCCGCTGATCATGCTTGGCGCTATGTTCTTCCTGCTGTGGGGCGTTAACAGCTGCATCTACGGCAACCAAGAGGTAATTATCAAGTTCCATAAGTTCAACTTCGGCTTTGTAGTGCTGGCTTCATTCATTGAAACCATTGTAATGTTGCTTGCTTATTTTGCGGCAAAGTTTGTCCTCGGTATGATCTTTGTAAAGCCTGCCAACGCCGGAAAGTACGCGACCGACGCGTTCATTTCCTTTGGCGTTCATTCAATCGTTCCGCTGATCGCTATGGTCATTGGCGGTCTGTTCTATATGGCTAACGGCATCATCGCTCAGGTTTTCTTTGGCTTTGCGCTTGTATGGTACATTGCAATGGGTCTTACAGAGCTCAACGAGGAAGTTGCTCCTCAGAAGAAGAATTTTGTGTTCTATCTTACCAGCATTTGTTTGATCTCACTGGTAGTATTCGGCTACATCATGATGTTTAAGCTGATGTTCCTCATGAATATGGGTGCTGAGATCGAGGGCGTAAATGGATACGCAAGATCGATCATCAAAGCCAGAATGGGTATCAAATAATTAAATCTTAAAAAAGAGGCTGTCGCAAATCGAAAGAATTTGCGGCAGCCTTTGGTCTTGAATGAATTATTGAATGATAAGCTTGCTACAATGCGCA
>JBGUOX010000087.1:0-6972 GCA_045129995.1 Ruminococcus sp.
GCTCGACTTCAACTACGCCGAAGCGCCTGTTCCGCTTGACGAGGTGGAAAGCGTTGACAGCATCGTGCGGCGCTTCAAAACCGGCGCTATGAGCTACGGCTCGATTTCTCAGGAAGCGCATGAAGCTCTTGCCGTGGCAATGAACCGGCTCGGCGGTAAATCCAATTCCGGCGAGGGCGGCGAAAGCGATGAGCGCATCGCGACAAAGGGAACCGAAGAAAACCGGTGCTCGGCGATCAAGCAGGTCGCTTCCGGACGCTTCGGTGTGACCTCGGCATACCTCAACTCAGCCGACGAAATACAGATCAAAATGGCGCAGGGCGCAAAACCCGGCGAGGGCGGTCATCTTCCCGGAAACAAGGTCTATCCGTGGATTGCGAAAACACGCCATTCCACTCCCGGTGTGTCGCTGATCTCACCGCCGCCGCACCATGATATTTATTCTATCGAGGACTTGGCACAGTTGATTTACGACCTCAAAAACGCCAATAAAAACGCGCGTATCTCCGTAAAGCTTGTAAGTGAAGCGGGAGTTGGCACCGTCGCGGCAGGTGTTGCCAAGGCAGGCGCGGAGGTCATCCTGGTTTCCGGATATGACGGCGGTACAGGAGCCGCTCCGAGAGGCTCTATCTACAACGCGGGCTTGCCGTGGGAGCTCGGTATTGCCGAAGCGCATCAGACATTGATATTAAACGGCTTGCGCGACAAGGTTATCATTGAAACCGACGGCAAGCTGATGAACGGCAGAGATGTGGCGATCGCCGCGATACTCGGTGCTGAGGAGTTCGGCTTTGCCACCGCTCCGCTGGTCACTCTGGGCTGTGCCATGATGCGCGTCTGCAATCTGGACTCCTGTCCGTTCGGAGTGGCAACGCAGAATCCCGAGCTGCGCAAGCGCTTCAAGGGCAAGCCGGAATATGTCGTGAATTTCATGCTGTTTGTCGCACAGGAGCTGCGTGAATATATGTCTAAGCTCGGCGTAAGAACAGTTGACGAATTGGTCGGCAGAACCGACTTGATAAAACAGAAGGACTGTGAGAGCGAAATAGATTTGTCGCTTTTGCTTAACACAGGCTTTTCTCGGGAAAAAATCAGTTATACTCATAAAAATAAATTCGATTTCAAGCTTTCCGAAACCCTTGACGAGCGTGTTATTTTCAAAAAACTTAAAAAGCCGGGAAAGATCGAGATCGACGTAAAAAATACCGATCGTGCTCTCGGCACCGCCTTTGGCTCTGAAATCACCAAAAAATACGGTGACAGTCTGCCGGACGATACCTATAAAGTGGTATGCAACGGCGCAGGCGGTCAGAGCTTCGGCGCTTTCATCCCGAACGGATTGACGATGGAGCTGCGCGGTGACAGTAACGACTACTTCGGAAAGGGACTTTCCGGCGGCAAGCTTATTGTCTATCCGCCGAAGAACAGCCGTTTTAAGGCTGAGGAGAATATTATCATCGGCAATGTCGCCCTCTACGGCGCGACAAGCGGCAAGGCGTTTATCAACGGAGTAGCAGGCGAGCGCTTCTGCGTACGCAATTCAGGCGCGACTGCTGTTGTTGAGGGCGTCGGCGAGCACGGCTGCGAATATATGACAGGCGGCAAGGTCGTAATTCTCGGAAGAACCGGCAAAAACTTTGCCGCCGGTATGTCGGGCGGCGTTGCGTATGTGTTTGACGAGCACCACCACCTTTACAAGCGGCTCAATAAAGAATTGGTGGAGTGCGGCGAACTCAGCGAACAACGCGATATTGACGAGCTGAAGGCTCTGATCGAAGAACACGTTGCCGCGACGGGCAGCGAAAAGGGAAAACGGATCCTCGACAGCTTTGCCGAATATTTGCCGCTCTTCAAAAAGGTCATTCCGCATGACTATAAAATGATCACCGAAGCGATCGAGAAAAACGAGCGCGGCGGTATGGATAAGGAAACGTCACGGATAGAAGCCTTTTATCAACTGATTCACGCAAAGGAGGCGGAAAGCTGATGAGCAACCCCTTTGGATTTATGGAATACGAAAGGCAGGACGCGCCGGCTTCAAGCGCCTTGGAACGTATTCGGAATTACAACGAATTTCATACTCCGCTCACAGAGCAGGAGCAAAAGCTGCAGGGTGAGCGGTGTATGCACTGCGGCGTGCCGTTTTGCCAGTCGGGATTGCAGATAAACGGAATGATTTCCGGTTGTCCGCTTAATAACCTGATACCCGAATGGAACAATCTGGTCAGTCTCGGCGCGTGGAAGCAGGCGTATCAAAGGCTTATATTAACCAATCCCTTCCCGGAGTTCACATCACGCGTTTGTCCTGCCCTGTGTGAAAAAGCCTGCACCTGCGGAGCAAACGGCAAAGCGGTGACTGTGAGGGCGAATGAATATAGTATTATCGAAAAAGCTTATGCAGAGGGCTTTGCAAAGCCTAAACCGCCCAAGACAAGAACTGATAAACGCATTGCTGTTGTCGGTTCGGGACCTGCCGGACTGGCAGCGGCTGAGCTGCTGAACAGCAGAGGTCACAGCGTAACGGTTTATGAGCGCAGCGACAGGATCGGCGGTCTGCTGATGTACGGAATTCCCAATATGAAGCTCGAAAAGCAGATCGTGGAGCGTAAAATCAACGTGATGAAGGCAGAGGGAGTCGATTTTATTACTGACACAAATGTAGGCGCGGATGTTCCGGCGCAGGAGCTTATAGATAATTTTGATTGTGTGATACTTTCCTGCGGCGCGTCTAAGCCGCGTGATATAAACGCAAAAGGACGGGAAGCAAAGGGGATTTATTTTGCGGTGGATTTTCTGAAATCAACCACAAAGGCTTTGCTTGATAATGGGTTAAAAGAAGGAACGTTTATATCCGCGAAGGACAAAAACGTCATAGTTATCGGAGGCGGCGATACGGGAAATGACTGCGTAGGAACATGCGTCCGGCACGGATCAAAAAGTGTTTTGCAGTTAGAAATGATGCCGAAGCTTCCTGACGAAAGAGCAGAGAATAATCCGTGGCCGGAATATCCCAGAGTATGTAAAACCGATTACGGTCAGGAGGAAGCGTCGGCTGTCTACGGCGGCGACCCGAGGATGTACCAGACAACCGTTAAGGAGTTTATCGCCGACGAAAGCGGAAACCTCAAAGCCGTTATCCTTGTCAAACTGGAACGGGATAAAAACGGAAGGATGGTTCCGGTCGAAGGCAGTGAAACCGAGGCGGAAGCGCAGCTTGTGCTGATCGCGGCGGGATTTTTGGGCAGCGAAAACTATGTTACGGAAGCCTTCGGTGTAGAGGTGGACTCGCGTACGAACGTCGCGGCAAACGGGCACTGCACCAATATTGAAAATGTCTATGTAGCAGGAGATATGCACCTCGGTCAGTCGCTTGTAGTGCGCGCTATCCGCGAGGGGATCGACTGCGCGCGTGAGGTGGACGAGAGTCTTATGGGATATACCAATCTGTAAACGGAGAATGTGATATGACAAAATATATTTTTGTAACCGGCGGCGTGGTGTCCGGGCTCGGAAAAGGAATTACCGCAGCGTCTCTCGGTCGTCTGCTCAAAGCGCGCGGCTTGAAGATAGCGGCGCAGAAGCTCGATCCTTACATCAATGTCGATCCCGGTACAATGAGTCCTTATCAGCACGGCGAGGTGTATGTTACCGAGGACGGAGCGGAAACCGACCTTGACCTCGGGCATTACGAGCGCTTTATCGATGAGGATTTGAACCAGTTTTCCAATCTCACGACCGGAAAGGTATATTCAAATGTCCTTGCCAAGGAGCGCAGGGGAGAGTACCTCGGCAAGACCGTGCAGGTCATTCCGCACATCACCGATGAAATCAAGCGTTTTATTTACAGCGTAGGCTCCAAAACCGATGCGGACGTGGTTATTACCGAAATCGGCGGAACCATCGGCGATATCGAAAGCCAGCCGTTTTTGGAAGCCATCCGTCAGGTCGGTCACGAGGTAGGAAAAGAAAACAGGCTGTATATCCACGTTACGCTGGTGCCGTATTTAAAGGCGTCCGGCGAGCATAAGAGCAAGCCTACCCAGCACAGCGTCAAAGAGCTGCAGGGCTTGGGTATCTCACCCGACATCATCATTCTGCGCTGTGACGAGCCTATTGCCGACCGTACCATTTTTGATAAGGTGGCAGGTTTTTGCAATGTATGGCCTGATTGTGTTATCGAAAACCGGACGCTTCCCGTATTATATGATGCGCCCCTGATGCTGGAAAAGGCGCATTTGTCCGATATTGTCTGCCGCGGACTGAATCTTAAATGCCGCAAGCCCGATCTCTCCGACTGGGAGCATATGGTAGAGCGCGTCAAGATTCGCGAAAAGCAGGCGACGATCGGTCTGGTCGGAAAATACGTCGAGCTGCATGACGCGTATCTGTCAGTTGCCGAGGCGCTGCGGCACGCGGGATTCTATCAGGACGCGGTTATAGATATCAAATGGATAGATTCCGAAACAATAACGGAAGCTTCCGCCGAAACTGTTCTCGGCAGTCTGGACGGCATTATCGTTCCCGGAGGTTTCGGCAAGCGCGGCATAGAGGGAATGATCATTGCCGCGCGTTACGCAAGAGAAAACCGGCTTCCTTATTTTGGGATATGCTTAGGTATGCAGGTAGCCGTGATCGAGTTCGCGCGAAATGTTGCAAAAATTGAGAACGCGCATTCGGGCGAGTTCGCTCAGAATGTGCCGAAGGTGATAGATTATCTGCCGGATCAAAGCGATCAGACCGACAAGGGCGGCACGCTGCGGCTGGGAGCCTATCCCTGCGTATTGCAGGAAAACACCGTTATCAAATCGGCTTACGGCAAGGCTGACATCAGCGAACGTCACCGACACCGCTATGAATTTAACAACGAGTACCGCGATATATTGCAAAACAACGGACTGACGCTTTCAGGCTTGTCTCCGGACGGCAGCTTGGTTGAAACCGTTGAACTGAGCGACCGTGAATTTTATATCGGCGTTCAGTATCATCCCGAATTCAAAAGCCGCCCGAACAAGCCGCATCCGCTGTTTTCTGCGTTTATCAGAGCGGCACTGAGAGGTAGAGATGAAAGTTAACAATAATTTTGATAATTTGGTTCCAAACTATCTTTTTGCCGACGTCGTGCGCAAGACAAATGAATTTGCCGACGCTCACCCCGAAAAGGAGATCATCAAGCTGGGTATAGGCGACGTTACCCTGCCGCTTGCACCTGCCGTAGTCGAAGCGATGAAAAAGGGTTGCGAGGACTTAAAACACAAAGAAACCTTTAAGGGCTATCCCGAATACGAAGGCTATGATTTTGTCCGCGAGGCGATCGCCGGATATTATAAGAGCTTTGGCGTGGATGTTGCCGCTGATGAGATCTTTGTGTCAGACGGCGCAAAATCCGACTGCGGCAATCTGCCGGATATTTTCGCGCAGGACAATACCGTGCTTGTCACCGATCCTGTCTATCCGGTGTATGTGGACGCAAACATAATGGCAGGCAGGCGGATCATTTACGCGGCTTCAAATAAGGAGAACAACTTCCTTGCAATGCCCGACAGCAATGTCAAGGCTGATATTATTTACCTTTGCTCGCCAAACAACCCCACCGGCGCCGCGTACAGCGCGGAACAGTTAAAAGCGTGGGTAGAATACGCGCTGCAAAACGACGCGGTGATCCTCTACGATGCGGCTTATGAAGCGTTTATCACTGACGGCAGCCCGCGTTCGATTTTCGCCGTAGACGGCGCGAGAGAATGTGCGATTGAATTGTGCTCGCTGTCCAAAACCGCCGGCTTTACCGGCACGCGCTGTGGCTACACCGTGATTCCAAAGGAACTCAAGCGCGACGGTCACAGCCTGCACGCATTGTGGTACCGCCGCCAGGCAACCAAATTCAACGGCGTTTCGTGGCCGGTGCAGTGCGCTGCAGCAGCAGTTTTCAGCGATGAAGGCTTGCGGCAGATACAAGATAATCTCAACTATTACCGCCGCAACGCACAGGTGATATCATCCGCGCTGGACGAGCTCGGGATCTACTACACCGGCGGAAAGAACTCTCCTTATATCTGGATGGAATGTCCAAACGGTATGGGAAGCTGGCAGTTATTTGACTTCCTCCTGCAAAACGCGGCTGTGGTCGGAACGCCGGGAGAAGGCTTCGGTGAAAACGGCAAAGGCTATTTCCGCCTGACGTCCTTCGGCTCCTTCGAAAAAACAACGGAAGCGGTAGAAAGAATAAAATCGCTTTTTATATGATAAACAATGAGCCGGCTCAAAACTTACAAAGGTTTTGAGTCGGCTGTTTTTATGTCCTCATTGCGCCTTATCTATCCTCCTATCCTCACGGTATAACTGGTGAATGTGTCAACAAAAAACTGCCCTCTAAATATAAGAGAGCAGTTTTTGTGTATGACGGGCATATCAATGCTCTGTGGTGAAAGTCCACCGAGGCGTAGTTACCGACGAACTCTGTAGCGACTCCCAAGGTTTGAATCGTGAGGTTCAGGCGAGAAGAAGGGATAGCGAAATCGTAGCCTGACGAACAGAAACCTGATACGAAGGCGCATTAAGCGGATAAGTTGGCACAAGGCAACGAAGTCCAAAAGGTAACCGTAACCTTAATGTGTAAATCAGGCAGGTAGACGAGGAAAGAGTATTGGTTTATCCCGTGAGGTCTCACAGGTGCCGAGGAGTAAGCATTATCGGAAACTAGGCATAGTAACAACGAACTGTGAGAAGTCAGCAGAGGTCATAGTACCGAAAAAAAGATATTTCGGGAAGGACTGAACAATTTAAGACGTCAATCGTAATGTATGTTCTCCGCATTTACTTTGACAGACGGTAATCCCGAAACGTATATGAGGGTACGCCTACCACAGATTACGAAAGCAATCTCAAAAGAAAAAGAGGCTGTCGCAAATCGAAAGAATTTGCGGCAGCCTTTGGTCTTGAATGAATTATTGAATGATAAGCTTGCTACAATGCGCA
>JBGUOX010000088.1:0-1788 GCA_045129995.1 Ruminococcus sp.
CCTACGTCACAAAATGATGGGCTTTCCGGATCAGTCACAAGACCTTCGGTCTGGTTTTAAAAACATTGAATAGTTGTCTATAATTGAAACTTGATTATATCAGTTGTTTCAGGCATAATATAAAATGATTATTATGCGAGCGGCATTATGAATGTGCTTGCCATAATCGCTTTATCTGATAGTCAAATAAACTATTTTTTTCTCTTGAAATCGACAGAGTTGTCACGTATAATAATCATAGAATCATAATGGATAATCAAATTAGAGGGTGCATTGTATCAATCGTTACAGCCAATGCCAGTCAACGGTGGTTTTCATAACCACCGTTTGTTTTTTGCTTATTTTTCCAAAACCGCTCGAAAGCGGCTTGAACACCGCAGCGATCACCGGCGGATTGCAGATCAGCGTCGGCGATAAGAAAAAATCAGACCGCATCCCTGATCCGGAAAGGATCGCGGAGGGATGCGGTTATTTACTATGTCTGAATAACCGTTGATTTGAACGATCGAAAGAAAACATTTTTAGTTATGGGATATTGATTGCCTTTTTCGGCTTGTACGTTTCAAAGGCAATAATATATTCGAATCACTCCTGCGGCGCTGCCTGCGCTGTTGCTGCCGATGATATGCCGATCAACTTTTCCAGAGTTTCATACAAAACGTCCGGTTCAACAGGCTTGCTGAGGTGCGCGTTCAAGCCCGCCTGTATGCTGCGCTGAACATCTTCGTCAAAGGCGTTGGCGGTCAACGCGATGATCGGGATCGTTTTTGCGTCTTCTTTATCCGTGCTGCGTATGCATCTTGTTGCTTCCAGACCGCCCATCACCGGCATCCGCATATCCATTAAGATCGCCGCGTAATACCCGGGCTCGTGCGCCGCAAACAAATCAACGGCAATTTGACCGTTTTCTGCAAGATCCACCTCCATCTCGCGCATGCCCAATAACATTGTTATGATCTCAGCGTTGATCGATACGTCCTCGGCAAGCAAAACACGGCGACCAATCAGGTCTGCTGTCTTGGCGGTCAAAACGCTCATGTCATGTAGCGCCGGCATTCCGATATCATTATCGATACTCTTTTTTTCGGATTCTCCAAACGTGATCGTAACGGAGAAGGTCGTCCCTTTTCCTTTCTCGCTGTCGACCGTGATAGTTCCGTTCATCAGCTCAACTATGCTTTTCGTGATAGACATTCCCAGTCCGGTACTGCCGTACTTGCCTGTCGGCGACGACTCCTCTTGGCTGAACGGCTCAAAGATATGGGGCAAAAAATCTTTGCTCATACCGATGCCGGTATCGCTTATCACAAACTCAACGACTGCCTTTTTGTCAAATCGCGCTTTTTCTTCTATCACCAAGCTCACACTGCCGCCTTCCGGAGTGAATTTGACAGCGTTCCCCAGAATATTTATCAAAACCTGCTTGAGCTTCATTGCGTCGCCGATATAATACTTGTCTATCTTCCCCACTTTGCGGTGATCGTAGACAAGCCCTTTATCTCGGCACTGCTCGCTTATGATCCCGTTGACCTGTTTCAGCGCGTCGTCAAGTAAAAACTCCTCGTTTTTAACGGTCATGCGGCCTGATTCTATGCGGCTCATGTCCAGAATATCATTTATGATCCCAAGCAGATGATGCGCAGAGGCGACGCTTTTCTCCAAATACTTTTTAACTTCTTCGCTCGCTGTGGGATCATTCAACGCGATGCTGTTCAGTCCGATGATGGCGTTCATCGGCGTGCGGATCTCGTGGCTCATATTGGACAGGAAGGCTGTCTTAGCCTTATT
>JBGUOX010000089.1:0-7890 GCA_045129995.1 Ruminococcus sp.
CCTTGCGATCATACCGATACGGTTTGCCGAGGTAGGCGCGATGAGAGAGATCAGATCAACGCCGTAACGGCGGCAGATCTCCAAAAACTCCTCCTTTTCCTCAAAGGGAATGTCGGGCAGGATCAGACCGTCAATGCCGATCTCGCTGCAAATCGAGATGAATTTGTCCGCGCCGTAGGAAAACACAACGTTTGCGTAGGTCATAAAGACCATCGGCACGGTGACGTCCCTGCGCAAATCGCGCACAAGGTCAAATACTTTGTCGGTATCCGCTCCGCCGCTCAGAGCGCGGATGTTCGCCGCCTGGATAACGGGACCTTCCGCCGTCGGGTCGGAAAACGGGATTCCGAGCTCGATAAGATCGGCGCCGTTTTGCGCCATTGCGCGCACAGCCGCGGCGGTGGTTGCCAAATCCGGATCGCCGCAGGTGATGAACGGAATGAACGCCTTGCCGTTTTGGAACGCCTTTGCGATATTACTCATAAATATCCTCCCCTCTGTAGCGAGCGATCGCCGCGCAGTCCTTGTCGCCTCTGCCGGAGATCGTGATCACGATGATCTTGTCCTTTTCAAGCGTGGGCGCAAGCTTCATTGCGTAAGCGACCGCGTGCGCCGATTCGATCGCCGGAATAATTCCCTCGGTCTTTGAGAGATATTCAAACGCGTTTACCGCTTCGTCGTCGGTGATCGCGACATATTCCGCTCTGCCCGTATCGTAAAGATAAGCGTGCTCGGGGCCAACTCCGGGATAGTCGAGTCCTGCCGAAATGGAATATACCGGCGCGATCTGTCCGTGCTTGTCCTGGCAAAAATATGATTTCATTCCGTGGAAAATTCCAAGCCTGCCGGTTGAGATAGTCGCGGCGGTTTCAAAGGTGTCAATGCCTCTGCCTGCCGCTTCACAGCCGATCAGCCTTACGCCCTCGTCCCCGATAAAGTTGTAAAAGCTGCCGATGGCGTTTGAGCCGCCGCCTACGCAGGCGATCACCGCGTCGGGCAGCCTTCCCTCTTTTTCAAGCATTTGCGCCTTGATCTCCTTTGAGATGACCGCCTGGAAATCGCGGACGATCGTCGGGAACGGATGAGGTCCCATAACGGAGCCTAAGCAATAGTGGGTGTCGCTGATACGGTTCGTCCACTCGCGCATCGCTTCCGAAACGGCGTCCTTAAGCGTTTTTGTGCCGCTTTTAACGGCGACGACCTCAGCTCCCAGCAAGCGCATTCGGTAAACGTTGAGCGCCTGGCGAACGGTGTCCTCCTCGCCCATAAACACCACGCATTCCATACCCATCAAAGCCGCCGCGGTAGCTGTTGCAACGCCGTGCTGACCTGCGCCCGTTTCGGCGATAAGGCGAGTTTTTCCCATCTTTTTGGCAAGCAGCGCCTGTCCGAGAACGTTGTTGATTTTGTGCGCGCCGGTATGGTTGAGATCCTCGCGCTTCAAATAGATTTTTGCGCCGCCGAGGTCGCTTGTCATCCGCTCGGCATAGTACAGCCTTGACGGGCGGTTGGCGTATTCATTGAACAGCTCGGTCAGCTCGCGGTTGAACTCGGGGTCGTTTTTATAGTGGTCGTACGCTTTTTCAAGCTCGATCACGGCGTTCATCAGCGTTTCGGGAATGTACTGTCCGCCGTGTATGCCGAAGCGTCCTTTTGGATTTGTCATTCTGTTTCTTCCTTTCTTACAGCCGCAGCAAATTCCGCCATTTTTTTCTTATCCTTCAAGCCGTCTGTTTCAATGCCTGTGCTTACGTCAAGCGCGTAAGGATGAAGCTGCCGCATCGCGTCGTTTACATTGCCGGGATTCAGTCCTCCGGCAAGAAAATACGGCTTTTTAAATTCTTTTATCAATTCCCAGTCAAAGGTCTTTCCCTCGCCTGTTCCAGCGTCCAGGATTATGTAATCCGCGATCGTGTTCTCGGCGGCTGAAACATCAGCTTCGCCGCGGATTTGGAACGCCTTGATAACCGGCTTGCCCGTTTCCTTTTGAAGCCGTTTGATGTATTCCGCGCTTTCGCTTCCGTGAAGCTGAGCCGCGTCGATTATTCCGAGATTCAAAAGCGAGATCACCTGATCTATATCCTCGTCCAAAAACACGCCGACGGCTTTGATCTCCTTGCTGAGCAGGTTTTTTAAGTCCACCGCCTGCTTGTAGCTTACGCGGCGCTTGCTTTTCGGCGCGAACACAAAGCCGATGTAGTCGGGCTTGATCTCGTTGGCGGCTTCTATGTCGCACGGACGGGTCAGTCCGCAAAACTTGATTTTTGTCATCATATACCTCTTAATTCTTTCAATGCCTGTTTTTTGTCGGCGGCTCTCATCAGCGTTTCGCCGATCAAAACCGCGTTTGCGCCGATCCCGCGCAGGGTTTGAACATCCCCCGACGTTTTGACTCCGCTTTCGGAAACAAACAGAACGTCGTCCGGGATAAGCTCGCGCAGGCGGCGGCTGTTGCCGGTGTCAACGGAAAAGTCCTTTAAATTTCGGTTGTTCACGCCGATTATCCGCGCGCCGCAGTCAAGCGCCGTTTTTACCTCGTTTTCATCGTGCGCTTCCACCAACGCGGACAAGCCCAATTCGTCGCAGACCGCCAAATATCTTTTGATCTGCGGCTTGCTGAGTATGGAGCAAATGAGCAGCACCGCCGAAGCGCCAAGGCACTTTGCCTCGCAGATCATATATTCGTCCACGGTGAAATCCTTTCGCAGACAGGGGATATTCACCGCCGCCGCGATCTCCTGCAAATAGCGGTCTTTGCCCAAAAACCATTTTGGCTCTGTCAGCACGGAAATGCAGTCCGCTCCGGCGCTTTCGTATTCCTTTGCGATTTGAAGATACGGAAACTCCCCGGCGATGACGCCCTTGGAGGGCGACGCCTTTTTACATTCGCAGATAAACGCGATATCGTCCTTTTTAAGCGCTTTTTCAAACTCAAAATCGCCGCGCGGCAACGCGAGAGCGCGCTCCTTTAATTCTTCAAAAGAAACATTTCGCTTTGCCTCTTCCACCCGTTCTCTTGCGTGATCGGCAAGCCGGTCGAGGATCGTCATACCTCCACCTCGGGGCGGTTGCTGACTTCGATCATCTTTTCAAGCGTTTTCATCGCGGCTCCCGAGTCGATCAGCTCCGCCGCAAGCGCGATGCCGTTTTTCAGGCTGTCAGCCTTTTCATACAGATACAAAGCCGCACCTGCGTTCATAAGGACGGCGTTGCGCATACAGCCCTTTTTGCCGTTCAGGATGTCGCGTGTGATCTGCGCGTTTTCCTCGGGCGTGCCGCCCTTCAGGTCGGATTTTGCGCATCGCTCAAAGCCGAATTTTTCAGGCGTGATAGTGTAGGTTTTAAACCATCCGTTGTTGATCTCACAAATCTTTGTCGGCGCGCTCATCGAGATCTCGTCGAGCTTGTCCTGTCCGAAAACGACCATTCCGCGCTTTACGCCGAGGTTGATAAGCACCTGCGCGAGCGGCTCAACAAGGTATTCGTCGTATACTCCGAGCAGCTGGCGCGTGGGCGAAGCGGGATTTGTGAGCGGTCCGAGGATATTGAACACCGTGCGAAAGCCCAGCTCGCGGCGGATAGCTCCGACGTATTTCATAGAGGTGTGATACTTTTGCGCGAAGAAAAAGCACATTCCGGCTTCGTTCAGCATTTCAATGCAGCGCGAAGGGCTTTGGTTGATGTTCACGCCGAGCGCTTCAAGGCAGTCCGCGGTGCCGCTGTTTGATGAAGCCGCGCGGTTGCCGTGCTTTGCTATCTTAACTCCGCCTGCCGCGGCAACCAAAGCCGAGGTGGTCGAAATATTAAAGCTTTGCGCGTTGTCGCCGCCTGTGCCGACGATCTCCAAAACATCCATACCCGTGTCCACCTTGGTCGCGTGATCGCGCATAGCCGCAGCGCAGCCGGCGATCTCGTCGGTCGTTTCCGCCTTTGCGCTTTTGGTGGACAGCGCCGCCAAGAACGCCGCGTTCTGTGTGGGCGAAGTTTCACCGCTCATTATCTCATTCATAACGGTATATGCTTCGTCGTAGGTCAGATCTTCCTTGCTTACGATTTTTACGATCGCTTCCTTTATCATAAAATTACCCCCTGATAAAATTTTCAAGCATAGTTTTTCCGTTCGGCGTCAAAATGGATTCCGGATGGAACTGAACGCCGAAGATCGGATATTCGCGGTGCTGAACCGCCATCACCTCGCCGTCGTCTGTCCTTGCGGTAACGCGCAGGCAGTCGGGCAGCGTTTTTTCGTCAACTGCAAGCGAATGGTAACGCGCGACCGTATCCCTTTGCGGACAGCCTTTAAAAAGAAGCGCGTCCGTGTCGGTTGTTACCGTCGATTGCTTGCCGTGCATAAGCTCCTTTGCGTAGGTGATCGTAGCGCCGAAAGCCGCGCAGATCGCCTGATGACCGAGGCAAACTCCGAGCACCGGCACGTCCTTGCCAAGCTCTCTTGCGACCTCGATGATGTTTCCGGCGTTTTCAGGTCTGCCCGGACCCGGAGAGATGATGATGCGGTCGGGCTTTAAGCCGCGTATCCCGCCGATCGTCATTTCGTCATTGCGAATGACCATGATGTCGGGATCGATGCTTCCGACAAGCTGATAAAGATTATATGAAAAGCTGTCGTAGTTGTCTATCAATAATGTCATATCAATTCCTCCTGCGACTGCTCCAGCGCCTTAAGCGACGCCCTTGCCTTGTTAAGACATTCCTCGTATTCCTTTTCGGGATCGGAATCGGCAACGATGCCCGCGCCGCTTCTTACAAACACCTTGCCGTTTTTCTTGTAGCAAAGCCGTATCGCGATGCAGGTGTCCATATTTCCCGTAAAATCAATGTAGCCTATCGCGCCGCCGTAGATGCCGCGCTTGTTGTTTTCAAGCTCGCCTATAAGCCGGCAGGCACGTATCTTCGGCGCGCCGGAAAGCGTTCCGGCAGGCAGCACAGCTTCGATCGCGTCAAGCGCGTCCTTGTCATCGCGGATCTCTCCGCGAACGGTCGAGCCGATATGCATAACGTGTGAAAAGCGCTCGACGCAGCGAAGCTTTTCCACCTCAACGGTGCCGAATTTGCTGATTTTTCCAAGGTCGTTCCTGCCCAGATCGACAAGCATATTGTGTTCGGCAAGCTCTTTTTCGTCCGCCAGAAGCTCACGCTCCAGCGCGGCGTCCTCTTCTTCGTTTTTTCCGCGAGGTCTTGTTCCGGCAAGCGGAAAGGTGTGCAGCACACCGTCCTCAAGCTTGACAAGCGTTTCGGGAGAAGCTCCCGCAACCTCGACGTCCGTGCCGGAAAAGTAGAACATATAAGGCGAAGGGTTGATCGTTCTGAGCACCCTGTAGGTGTTCAGCAGGCTGCCCTCAAAGGGAGCGCTGAGGCGGTTTGAAAGGACGAGCTGAAAAATGTCGCCCTCGCGGATATACCGCTTTGCCCTGCTTACCATATCGCAGTATTCTTCCCTGTTGAACAGCGGCGTTACTTCGCCGAGAAGCCTTCCGTCGTTTTCGTCCGACTTTTTGCCGTGCTTTAAGAGCTCGACAAGGTTTTTGAGCTCGACCTGTGCGCGGTTATATTCGGTTTCGACGCTGTCAAGCCGTATGTTGACGATCAAAATCAGCTTTTGCCTGATGTTGTCAAAGGCGATCACCTTGTCGAAAAGCATCAGGTCAACGTCCTTAAAGCATTCGCTGTCCTCTGTTTTGCAGCGCACGCTTGGCTCGCTGTAGCCCAGATAATCATAGGAAAAATATCCCACCAGGCCGCCTGTGAAGGGCGGAAGATGATCGAACGCGGGGCTGCGGTACTCGCGCAAAATCTGACGGAGGATATCCGACGGATCGTCGGTTTTCATAGACAGGTTGCCTGCCTTAAGCTCGCCGTTGATGCAGGTGATCTCAAGCTTGGGATCATAACCGAGGAAGGTGTAGCGTCCCCATCGGTCGTTTGCCTGAGCGGATTCGAGCATATAGCAGTGCGTTGAAACGTTTTTAAGAATACGCATTGTTTCGATCGGTGTTGTGAAGTCAGATAATATCTCGCAGCTTACCGGAAAAACGCTGTACGTTCCCAAGGCGGCATAGCGCCTGACTTCCCCGATGTCGGGAATGATCTTCATAATAACCTCCTGTGTGCATTTTTTGACAAAACAAAAACGTCCCTGACAGAATACAATGATGCTGTCAAGGACGAATACAAAACGATCCGCGGTGCCACCTTGATTCACGGAATGACCGTGCGCTTAGCAGGATACCAACATATCCCCGGCAAATAACGTCTGCCTTCAACGTCGCAGAATACTCCGGACAAGCCGTTTGACTGCGCCCTCCGCGGTCCATTTGACAACTTGTTTCTCGCCTGACTCTCAGCGCCGCAGGTTCTCTGTAGAGGCATAATTGCCGTTATCTCCGCTTCAACGGTTTAGTTAGTTAAACTATTAAATTGTATGCATTATAACATCTTATCAGGCATTTGTCAACACATTTTTTCAAACTCGTATCGCAAAATCAGGGATAGCTTGACATCGCCGCACGCGTTGGCTATAATTACAGTATCAAAAAACTGTGCCGGAAGGTGTCTGCAAATGGAACACAAATACATACACATAAACAAAAACGGACGCAGTATCCACTGCAAGATATATTTTAACGACATTCACTCGGTAAGCCAAGCGGTGATCTGCCTTCACGGGTTCACCGGTCATATGGACAACAAGGCTGTCGAAAGATTTGCCGACTACGTTCTTAAAAAGAACAAGGACGTCGCCGTAATAATTTACAACGCTCCCTGTCACGGAGACGATGTAAAAAAGAAGCTGTCGCTTGTTGACTGCGACGCCTACATAACGCTTGTTACGGAGTACATAAAGGAGCAGTTCAAGCCCGACAGTCTGTTCGTATATGCCAACAGCTTCGGCGGCTATCAGATATTGAAATACATTTCCGAGCACGGAAACCCGTTCCGAAAGCTTGCGCTTCGGTGCCCTGCCGTGAATATGTATACGGTCGCAAGCGGTCTGATCACCCCCGAGGAGCAAAGGCTGCTAAAGAAAAACAAGCCTGTTGCCGTCGGCTTTGACCGCAAGGTGATCATCACCAAGGACTGCATAAACGAGCTGAAAGAGGCGGATATAAGCGAACGCGATTTCAGCGCCTTTGCAAAGGATATTATCATTATCCACGGCACAAAGGACGAGATAGTTTCGTTTGATTTTGTCAGGGATTTTGCGGACAAAAACGGAATCGGCTTTTTCCCTGCGGAAAACGCGGATCACCGTTTTGTCGATCCAATCAAAATGGATTCGGCGATCAAAACCATAGCGGATTTTTTTGAGTTCAAAACCTGACAACCTTTTTTCAACGGAAAGTTGAAATGAAAAATTGAAAACCGGATATTCCCGAGAGTTTCCTCGTTGAATTGTTTTGCGCTGCGGCTGTAATCATCATCGTATGATTACAGCCGCAAACCTTTTGCCTGTTCCGGTTTTCTGATTATAATTGTAGGGTAAGGGCTTGCGGTGTTGTCCAAATCTTTGATTTTGGTAACAACACCCATGCAGAGCTGCCCTTACCGCAGGTTGGGAATAAACCTTTGCGGCATTACTCGCGGTCAGGGCAAGCCCTGACCCTACAGATTAAATGCTGATAGGTTTTGTATGAATCCGACCTTGTGCTGTTTCGCAACATTGCGGCAGGAATGAATTATTGCTTCGCAATATGAATTGTGCTCCGCACGTGAATTTCCTTCGGAATGAATTGCGGCTTTGCCGCATTATGAATTACGCATTGCAATTACGAATTACATATTACGAATTTTTAATTAAAAGGAGAGGTGTTTAAAATGCAAAAGCCCGTAATCGCGATAGTCGGCAGACCGAATGTCGGCAAAAGCACCCTG
>JBGUOX010000090.1:0-2311 GCA_045129995.1 Ruminococcus sp.
CTGACCGTCCATCGTGCCGCCGTTCAGTTTGTAGGTGATAACGGCTCCGCGCTCGATGACAAGGTGCTTGGTGTAATTATAGTAAAAGCTGCCGTCGGGCCGCAGCGCGTCCTCGGGACTGTATGCGGTCACGAGCAGCGAGGGATCGACAAAGATATCGTCATAATGCATCGTCCTCTGCTGTTCTGCATCGGCAGAGATGCGCGTGATACCGTCGTAAAGATACAGCCGTCTGCCGGCGTGGATACCATAGCTTTTCGCCTGCGCGGTGATCGTGCCTCCTTTTATAAGTATATCCTTCGTGGCGGTAAACGCGTTGTTCTGTGAACCGGTGACGCTGAAATCTCCGTCGAGCGTCAGCGAGCCGATATTGACATAAATGCCGTTCGAGAACATCTGTCCGGACGTCAAATCACCGCTGCCGGTGACCGTCAGGTTCATCCTGTAGGCATAGATCATCGACCGCTGGCTGCTGTTGATACCGGGAAGCATCGTCACCCCGTCAAGGTTCAGAACGCAGTTTTCGGGGTCGAAGCTGACCTTTCCGTCGCCGAGGACGTCATTCCTGTTGACGTCGGTCACCTGCACGCCGCCGACCCACAGCTGATAGGTATCTCCGTATTCAGCGGTGAGCGTCACGCTTTCATTCAGCTTGAAGGTGACGCCGGGAACGAAAACATCTGTTGTCGAGCCGATCGTCCCTCTCCAGCCGGAGAAGTATTTGTTGCTCGGTGGCGTAAAGGCGCTTTCGGGCAGAGTATAGGTCTCTCCCTTGGAGAGATATACATCATCCATCGTACCGCTGCCGTCGCCGGGGTCAAAGCTGACCTTGATCCGCTGATACCCGCATAGCGTACAGGTAAGACCTGACGCATCATATTCATGCAGATCCAGATCCTGATCCGCATCGCAGTATTCGCAGGTAGTCTTATGACAGTATTCGTCGATTATTGTGTAGTCTGTATGCGAAAAACCGCAGGGTCTGATCTCGGCAAACTTGCAGTTACGGCAGGCGCTCAGGCGTTCATCCTTCTTTTTCATTTGAGCGTTGTTATCATCACTTCCGGCGCTCACCATCGTCTTGTTGTCGAGAGTTAGCGTTCCGCTGTCTGAGCCGCCCTTGCCCTTGCCGATCGCGTTGGCGGAGGATAGACCGCACTTTGCGATGACGATGCCGCCAAAGATATTCACCTCGCCGCCGGATCCGCCGTGACCGCCGCCGATGCCCGCGCCGGACAGCTCTTCGTCGCTGCTGAACAGATCGACCAGAGCGGCGACCGACACCATCATCGCGTTAGCCGAGCGCTGATACTGGCTGCCCATCGGCGCATTTCCGAGATATCTTGTGACCATTTCCATCATTTCCGAGGAGTTGGTATAGCTTGATGAGGCGGCGATAACATAACCGCCGGTGATGTTTACGATATGATTGCTGCCGTTCCTGCCGCCGCCGATACCCGCGCCGCCTGCAGTGGAAGTCGCGACCACAAGGCCGCCGGAGATTTCTATATAGCCTCCGCCTTTTCCCATTCCGCCGCCGATACCCGCGCCTTTGTCGCTCTGTGAAACCACCGTACCGCCGCTGATATAAATGGGATCGCCCTGTTCCGCGTCTTGACCGCCGCCGATACCCGCGCCTATTTTATTTCCGTAAGCGACCGCGTTGACCTCGCCGCCGTAGATGTAGATAGGACCGTTTTCACTGTTTTTGCCGCCGCCTATAGCCGCGCCGCCGTTATGGCTGCTTGCCGTGATGCTTCCGCCGTAGATCGCTATAGCTCCGGTCGACCTGTATGCTCCCTCGCCGCTGCCGATACCGGCTCCCGATTGGAAGGTTTGTATATCAAAGGTGCCGCCGTAGATCGTGATACCTTCGCCGCTGCAGCGGCTCGCTTCGCCTTTGTAGCCGCCGCCGATACCGGTGCTGGAACCAAATCTCGACTTAACGATATAATTGCCGGCATAAAAAATCATGCGTCCGCCTGCGCGGAAGCCGCTGCCGCCGATGGCTGCTCCTCTGGTTTCTCTTTTGGTAGTCGCTTCAAAATTACCGCCGTAGAAGTTCATGCTGCCGCCGTCGAGGCCTTTATCGCCTCCGATGGCGGCTTCATCCTGATCGTCGCGCTGGGCGAAGCGCTCACAGAAGGCGATCATCTTGCCGGTACCTTGCTTCTGATCATACACGTTCAGGGTGTCCCCTTCACTGACCTCGAGACCTCTCTTAAAGTCCACCGTCGCGCCGTCGCCGAGGATGATATGCACCTCGCCGTCGGTGTGGACGCGCTTTTTGAAGGCAACATCGCTATTGACA
>JBGUOX010000091.1:0-13797 GCA_045129995.1 Ruminococcus sp.
CCGCTCCATTCGGCTTCAAAATCTTTCCTCTATCCACACATCCATTATTTTGGGCGTTTCCCGACTGCACTTTTCTTGACATCTTCACTATCCTACCGCCGCCGCGATTGTCACAGCCTGAGCAGAACTCACATTCCGCGCCGCAGGAGCCATACAAAGCTTTACGAACGATTTCCTCGCGTTCTTCTCTGGTGGTATCTTTGATCAATATTGATTTCATAAAGCGTTCCTCCGTTTCTTGAATAGAATACCCGTTGATGCTTTATTTGTGATTTCTGCTGAGATAATCAAGTATGTAATTATTCTTCAAAGAATCACATACTCTTTCGGCATAGCGCTTGCCGGGCTCTGTCAGCTTTTGAATTTGATATTGGATGAGCTCTGTTTCGCCGTAAAATGCTTTCATTTCACCCAGAACGCGCAAGCCTGCCTCTCTGAGCGGTTCCTTTCCGTTTATCGTCGTGCTGTCGATATCATACAGCGCGGCGTTTTTTAGATTTTCTATCACGCGGATCTGGTCGTTATAGGAGAGATTGTTTTTGTAGTTCGCGTATATCCACAGACACAACAGCTCAATGAATTGCAGATCGCGCACATCAAGACCGGACTTTGCAAACGGATTGATGTCGATATTGCGCAGCTCGATATGATTGACGCCGTTCTGAACAAGATTATTCAGGCGGTTGGCTCCCTTCGGCTTTAGGCGGATCGGATAATACAGCTCGCCGACGCCTGCCAGCGTGCCGCTGCTGAGATACCGCTGAATACTGCCGGCATATACTAAAATATCCCCGTAATAGAAGATCGGCGTAAAGTTGTTCCAATAGCCTTCTTTCCCGCAGCGAATGGAAGCGTAATCTGTGACCACAGTTTCGCCGAGCCTGTCGGGGCTGAAATAAGAACCGTCGCAGACAGGAGAAGCGGAGAGCAGAAGGTTGATCAGCCAGCCGTATTCCAACAAGCCCTGCGCCAGCCGCAAATAAGCGTGGTTTTTGAATTGAACAAAATCGCTGCGCGAGGAATGGGGGAAGCTGAATTGCAGCATTTCTTCCGAAAGAGAGTAATTAACGTGGATGCCCGACAGCGTCATTTTATATTTGCCGTACTTTTCGGCAAGATACAGGCGGTAATGATGCTTGCTCTGCCGATCTCCCTCGTAAACGGCAACTGGAATATCATCAGCGCTTTTAATAGCCGGGGGATTGGAGTACAGCCAGAGCCTTTCGCCGCGTTTATCAAGCTCCTCAGTCAGACGCTTTGAATGTTTTGAAAGCTCATCGATCGCTCCCTGCGCGGTGTCGTGAACGCCGGTGTTGATTTCCGCCTGATTCTCGCAGAAATCCTTTACGATATGCGGATCGTCCGGAAACGGGTGCGGCGATCGCGCCATACTGCCCTCGGCGGTCACTCGCAGGGTCTCGCGTTCCAAGCCGAAGGTGCCGCTCAAAAGCCGCACATTGATAGTATTGAATATTTTTGTCATATTATCACCTACAGTTTCGCGTATTCCAAAATCACTTTTTTAGTTTCATTTTGAAGCAAATATCCGGACGGAGAGGTCAAAGTCCTTGCCCTTTCGAGCAGAGGCGACAAATAGATTTCCTCGGAATAACCGCGTTTCTTCAAGCCCTCCTTGCAGAGCTGTAAAACATCGTTTAACAATGCTTTCAATTCATCCTCGTCAACATAGGAAAGAAAATCCGCGCGGTTCATTTTATGACGGAGCTGCGCGGGTTTTTCATTTGTTTGATATATAAAAGAGTTTTTCAGCAAAGCGGTCAATCCTTCGGTTTGAGCCATCAACCCGAGATGAAACGCTGCCACGGTCATCGCTTCTTTGAGCGGCTGAGTACAGGCAGAACGGAATTCCAGCGTTCCGCGTGATGTGAGATCGATCTGCTTATATGTTCTGAGATACGCGATATCCTCTGCCTTTGGAGCAAAGGAACAGGCGTGATATTCACCATCGTAATACTCTGCCTCGACGATGCCGCGTCCGAGGTATTCGTCAAAGGGTATCGGATAGAAGAACAGATATTTCCCGTTGCGCTCGGCACAGAAAATACTTGCCTTGCTCAAATACTCCGTGATCTCGCCGATAGTTTTCGGCAGAGGCTCAAAAAAGCCGACGTTTCTCGGATTTATACCGTGAGGGCTCTGTTCCCAAAAAAGATCTCTCACACAAAGCAGCTCGGGAATATCGGGCAGATAGGAATTGGCGAACAACACAGCCTTCAGCGGTTCAACGAGCGAAAACGCTTCAATTGTTTCGCAGAGATTTTCCTCGGTAACGTCAAGCTGTACCTGAGACGCGCTCGAAAACGTTCCGTAACCGAAATACGGATGAAACGGACCGTTCCAGATCTTACACTTTTTCAGATATCCTTCCAGCATACGGTAGCGCGGAGACGGCACATAGTTGTAATCATTGATTTTGTAATTCGGATTGACGCCCAAGCCCGTTAACGTGTGTCCGCTGCGGTTCAGTTCTCCGTTTATAAAGCTGACATAATCGCGGAATCTCGCCTGTGCTTCGTGGAGCGTGCGCACACGTCCGAGGGATATTTCAAAATTGTTGTAGGAGCAGTCAAACGAGAAAACGTCGCCTGTATCGTCACATACCGCTTCGTGGCAAACTCCTTCGTCGTCAAACTTATGCGGCGTAAAACCAAAATGCTCCATTGCCCTGTGGACGGCGGCGATGCTTACGGAATTGTCGGTTTTTTCACCGCTGAGATTCACGACCGGCATTTCTATTTCAATTCCGATATAGCTTGCGCGAGGTTTTGTCAGCGGCGCAATAAAGCGGTCGAATATCAATTTTTGAGCGTTCATTTTAATTCTCCTTATAATCCCGAATATGCCATATAAAGAGGCTTGTATGCGGATGGGTCATAGAAATATTCATTGCCGTGATTCGTTCCCGTGTATAAACGTTCGCCGTTTTTATATCCGAGCAGGGTTGTAAACGGTACGCTTTTCCATGTTCCCTCCGACAGCGGACGCGTTGAAAAGGTCACACCGCTTTCATCCTTTCGGTAATAAAGCGAGTCGCGGAAATTGGTGTGCACATAGAGCAACTCGCCGTCATAGATCAATAGATTCAGTTTGTTTTTCGGCGAGCTGTCGCGGATGATCTCATCCAAAATCATAAAACGTTCAGCAGCAGTCAGGAAGTGTCTCAACAGTGAGTTCGCTTCGTTGATACGGTCGATGATGTAGAGCAGTATCCGCTCGCTGTCTGTTTCGCCCTTTTGCAGAAAGATGTATTTATTCAGCCTATCGTTTTCAAATACCGTTCCGTTGTGGATCAGCATCCACGTTCTGCCGCTGCTGTCGTTCGCCGCAAAGGGGTGGCAGTTGTCCTGCTCCACATTGCCGATGGTCGCCAAACGGATATGAGCCAGAGCGGTCTTTGCTTTGACCGGAGCGTCGAGCTTTTCCTTCAGCAATGCGCTTTTGTCGGCGCGGTATACTTCTTTCAATAATTCGGTTTTTTGTTCATCGAACAGCGCAAGTCCCCACCCGTTGGGATGTTCGGCAGAGTGGGAGTAAAACTCTCGCAAATCATTATTCAGTTTTCTGCTTCGGTTGCCCGAGAAGCCATATATTTCGCACATAAAAAACTCCTATATTCTATATAGAAAAAGAGGCGCTTTCACGCCTCTGTACAATAAACGGTTAAGACCGAGGCTTTTTTAAGCACGCAGAACAAGACATCATACAGATGCCGCCCATCATTCTATCCGTACTGACGATTATTTTCATAACGATCAACCCCGAAAACACATAAAACATATCTATATAGTAGGTTAATTATATTCTATGTTTTGGCTTTTGTCAAGTGTTTTGATCATTTTTCAACGAAAAAAGGATAAGCCTGATGACTTCATCTGAAATCATCAGGCTGTTCATATGTGTCTGCCAATTCATTTTGTTTGAATTTTGAAGTTTGATTATTTCTCAAACTTTATTCTTCGCTTCATAGCAAGCGGAGAAATATTTTGGCACCCGAAAAACATCAGGTGCCAAAAGATAAAGCTTATTTATGAAGGCTGTTTACCGAGTACAACATCATATTCCGCCAGATACATCTGCAAATGGGTCGCGTCGGAAATATCAATTACTTCGTCGCCGTTTGTATCAGCCAATGCGAGCTGTTCATCGGAAAACAACTCCAATTCAGCAAAGTGACGCTGAATAGCGGTCACGTCATTAACGTTAATCTGACCGTCAAGATTCACATCGCCGATCTCATAGATTGTCAACCCAAAACGCATTTGATGTTCAGCCAATTGTTCTGCGGTAGACGATTTCGTGACTCCGTCGCCTTCAAGCAGCCAATCAACATAAAGCTTGTCGAGATCAACCCTGTCCTCACAGCCGTTGGCAACAGCAAATGTCATTGCGACCGGTTTTGTTATGGTCACATAATCCTCGCCGGTCGGCATTTTGTACATTTTTATCGCGGTAACATTGTGATCAAATGCGTTGGATATCGCCTCTTTCAACGAAGTGAATCGGAATTCAATTCCGTTATATTCGTATGAAGCGACAGTATTGCTTTGAACGCTGAGTGTAAATTCGGAGTAACCGTTGGGATTATCAAATGTCGCCGTGTAACCGTCGGTATCGTTCCCGTTGATGACCGCAGGATACTCGTAGGTCGTTCCGTTATGCAAATGTCGGACATAAACGGTTTTTCCTGCGCCGCCTGCCGCCTGAGCCATCTCAGGAGTAATACCAACCGTCACTCCGGTCATTTGAGAAACGTCAACCGTCTGCGCCTGAGAAATCATAACGCTGTTCTCGCTGTCGAGCTGTGTTCCTTCCTTCTCTGTGGTAGCGACGGTCTGCTTCATCGGAGTGATGTCGAGTGTCATGTTAAGAAGGTCGCCGTTCTGCTCATAGCCCTTGACTTCTACTTCTAAATAAATCTTTTCAACAACTCTGATCGCTGCGTCCTGACCGTCTCCTGTCTTTACGGTAACGGTATCGCCGTCGTTTTCGACAACGATCATACCCGCCTGAGACAGCGCTTCTACCGCAGACGCTTTTTCCTCGTTGGTAATGCCTCTGCTGCCGTTTGCGTTCAAATTGACGTTTACTGCTTCAGCCGCCGTTTGAAGCATTTGCGCGGTAGTATCATCAACAACGATACTGATTTGAGCTTCGTTTTTGCCGATTTCAGAAGTCGCGCTTCCGCTTACGCTGTCAAGAGCGTTCGCTACTACCGTGTCGGCGATAAACGCCGCGCTGACCGTTGTGTTTTCGGCCGGCATGATAAAGGTGTATTCTGTTTCGCCGTTCTCTTTAACACTTACGGTAACGGGCTTTGCTGTACCGTTTTCCGTATAGGTAACAGCACCGGTCTTATATCCCTCCGCAGCGGCAGGAATTACAGTCACTAAGGTTCCCTCTGCTGCTTTTTCGGCGGAAGCCGTGATATTACCGTTTGAGATGCCGTCTGCGATCATCACGTCATAAAGTTCGCCCGTTACCGCTTCGACCGTGATATTCTGTGCCGGCATATCAAAGGTAAAGCTGCCGTTCTTATCAGGCGTGATATTAACAACTGTTGCGGGTTCGCCGAAGCTGTAACGATAGCCTTTGATCGCCGTTGTGCCGTCCGTATAGGCATTCAGGGTGATCAGCTCTCCGTAATGCGCCGTTTCAGGCAGATCAGCGGCATAGGTAACGCCGGCAACATTTGTATAGGCGATACTGTATTCGTTTTGCGTAAAGGTCGCGCTGACGGTCACATTGCTCTCCGGCATTATGAACCTTCCGTCGGTGACTTCGTAGGTTTTGTTAGTAGTTTCGTTAGTATATGTCACCTTGTCGAGTGAATAGCCGTGCTTAGGTACGGCAGCTACGGTAACCTCGCTGTCAGCGGCGGCTTTAGCCTTATTTACAGTAACAGTTCCGTTTTCAATTGTATCTATATTGACGCTATAGCCATCCTTAGCGATTACAAGTACAGAAGCCTGACACGCCTCATAGTTTGATGTCGCAGGGAGCATAAATGTCATATTGGTGTAGCCCTCGCCCTTATAGGCGACAGCCACCATCAGAACGCTGCCGGATTTATAGGATAAGCCCTCTCCCTTTGCGGCGATGCCGGCGTTCTCAGTGGTAACGGTCACATTTTCTGCGTCGGCGGAATCGTCATAGTCTGAGTTGAGTTTGAGCGCCGCCGTCTTGTCCTGACCGTAAAGCTGAAGAATGTGATCGGTGCTGACCGTTCTTGCCGCCTTTTTAATAGTCAGCGTCGCAGTTTTGCGTCCGATATATCTTGAATCCTCGTAAATCGCGCGAACAGTGTAAACGCCTGCGTCGGTCGGGGCTTTCGCCATTAGATTTTCCGGAACAACGCCGTCGCCCTCGTAGAATTCATAAATAACGGAAGGATTGGAGCCTTGCGTAAGGGATGTTCCCTCAAAGCTGATAATCGCCTCGGGCTGCTGTGCCTCGCCGTTATAGGTGACCTCCGTATTCTCTATGCTGATCACAGAGGAAGCGTCAGTCTTTGTTTTCCAGATCGCGTAGAGCGTCATATTCTCCTGATCGGCGGAGAAATAAACCGAGGAACCGTCGCTGTACTTGCGCGCGCCGTCGGGCGTGAGCGACCAGTAATTGAATACGAGGGTGTCATGACGGAACGCGTTCTTATTGAGATAACCTATCGTGCTGACGGGAATCTCCTGCGGCTCCATCGTGCCGTAGCCGCCGTTTGCGTCAAAGGTGATCTTGACGTTTCGCTTCCAGATCGCGTAGAGGGTCGTATCGGCGCTCTTGGTTATATCGGCGCCGTCGGTGAACGACGCATAAGACGATGTGCTGTTCGTATTCCAGCCGGCGAAGGTGTAGCCCTCGCGGGTGAATACATTTTCGTTCAAAGGCGTAGCGACATTCTTTTCGATCTTCTGAGGCTCCATCTCACCCTCGCCGCCGTTCGGGTCAAATGTGACTTGATAAGTCGTCGGCGTCCACTGGGCGTAAAGCGTCATATTCTCCTTTAATGAATAGGAGCTGAACGAGGAGCTCGATGAATAGTTCGTACCGGAGCCGTCGGGAGCGGTGTTCCACTTGCTGAACGCGTAGTCCTCGCGGGTAAAGGCGTTTTCAAGCGGCTTGGGGTTATCGTAAAGGCTGCAGCGGCCGTAAACGTCAAGCGCGGCGTCTGTGCCGTCGGGCAGCTCCATGCCGTAAACGGTCGTCAGGTACAGAGCCGAAAGATCACTCAGCCAAATGGAAATGCCTTCATCGGAGTCAATCATCAGGAACGCGAGAAGCGTCGTATCGATGGCTTCGTTTTTGAATGCGTAGGGGAATATAAACGAACCGCTTTTGGTATAAACCGCGCCCTTATATTTCAGTCTGTTAGAGAAGGAGTCTAAATTTGCTCCCGCTTCATTGGCGATATAGGCCGAGGCTGCCGCCTGAGCATAGCTCAGGAAGGTCGCGGTATCGTCATAGCCGAACAGTCTCGCGACCGCCGAAAGCGTATCGTCGATATCAAGCTCGTTCGCTCCCGGAGTGAGAACAAAGCGGTCGGTCACGCCGATGATTGCGGAGGTGTTCATCGAATAGCCGGGTTCCTTAGTGACGTTGGAGAGCGAAGCGTCCATAAGTGCCCTCGCCTTGTCATACAAAGCGGTGTAAGCCGCGTATTCTTCAGTTTGATCGTCGGAAACCTGAGTGAAGTTTTTGTCAGGATAAAGGGCTATCAGATCGGCGTATTTTGAGGCTAGATCGTCGAACTTCGCGTTGACGGTGTAGTCGGAGAGCGAGCGGTAGGAGCTGTCGCTGAGCCCTGTTGTCGCGCCCTCGTCAAGCAGTACCCTGCCGAAGCCGCAGCAGTCACAGAAGCGCACGCTGAGGTCGGGCACGGTAACAGCGCTGCTGTAAGCTTCCGAACAGCGCGGACAAACAGTCGAGGTGCCGGTGGCAAAATCGACGATCTGCGGACCGGTTTCGCCCTCGCCGCCGTTTGCGTCGTAGGTAACAGTGAAGCGCGTCTGCTTCCACTGCGCGTAGAGTGTCAAGTCATCGGTGATCTGCTTGAGCGCCTTGTCGTAATACTTTGTTCCGCTGCCGTCGGGAGCGGTGTTCCAACTGTCGAGCGACCAGTCCTGCTTGATAAAGCCGCATTGTGGCAGATAGATATAGTCGTTCTGATCTACAACGACCGGCTCCATCTCGCCCTCGCCGCCGTTCGCCATAAAGGTAACGGTATTGGTCTTTTGCCAGACAGCGTAAAGGGTAGTATCGCGGTTGAATTGCGGCGTCGCGTAGCCGGCGTGACGGGTGCCTGAGCCGTCGGGCGCGGTGTTCCACTCCTTGAAACGGTAACCCGGACGGCTATACTGATTCTCATTGAGCAGGCTGTTGTAGCCAAGGGTGAATATCTGCGGCTCCATCTCGCCGGTCGCGTCATCCGCGTTCTTGTCAAATGTGACAGTGAATTTATTTCTCTCCCAACCGGCGTAAAGCGTGATCTCCCCGTCGGAGGCTCTGAGATCATCGATCGGGGAAACGCCGCCGTCGGTAAACGATCTGCCGGTGCATTCGGGATTCAGAAACCAGTAGGTGAATCTGTAGCCCTCGCGCTCGTATGTGTTCTTGAGCAAGCGCTCCTGATGTACATACCAGCTGCCGTCGTTCAACCGGCTGACCTCGAACTTTTGCGGTCCCATCGTGCCGGTCACGCCCTCGGCGTTCGCGTCATATTTGATGACATAATCCTTCGTCCACAGCGCGTAGAGGTCGAGGTCGGTGTTCAGGTCGAAGCGCGACTGATCCCACCACATAAAGTCGTCCCAGCTCCCGGTGGTCGACCATCCGTAGAACGACCAGCCCTCGCGGACAAATTCATTTGCGTGCAGGCGGATCACATCGCCGGGATTGCACGTCTGGTCGTCCATCACGCCTGTCGCGTCATCGGCGTTTTTATGGAAGGTGATATGGCACATCGCGTCGCCGTTTTGGTGCCATTTAGCGGTCAGCGTTTCGTCGCCGGTGACGGTGAAGAGGCTGCCGGCGGAATAGGTCACGCCGCCGGTCGACCAGCCGTAGAAGGTATGACCGGTCTTAGTGAAGCCGCAGGCGGGCAGGGTGACCTCGCTGCCGCTGTAGAGCCCCGTCATCGGGAGGGTGGAGCCTGAGCCGCCGTTCGCGTCGAAGGTCAGCGTGTAGGTATTCTGATCCAGATAGGTATCGTTCAGCGTGATTCCATTTTTGCAGAGAATATCCGAGAAGTATTTATCATAATTCTTGCTGTACCAGTATTCGATGTTGCCGCCGCCGTTTTTGTCCGGCTCCTTGCGCGGAACATGCTCGAGCCAATGCTCGCTTGTCTTGAACAGAAACTCGCCGTCAAAGCCGTCCTCGGTCGAGAAGGTAACGGCGCACAGTCCGTTGGCTACGGCGTAATCGCCCAGACGGGTGGCGTAGGTCTCGCCGCCGTCGGTGCTCTGCTGCACATACATCGTCGGGCTGCTGTACATACCGGTGAACAGCGGCACGGATAGGGTGATCTTCGAGCCGGTCGGGTCAAGCGGAAGGTTCTTGATCGGCTCGCCGTTGCTATCTGTCACAGCGGTCTCGGAGAGATATTCAACGCCGTTCTTAACAAAGCGGTAGTATGCGCTGTAGGTCAGAGTGAATTTCGCGCCCATACCGGTGAGCTCGGTCGTGTCGCCGTCATGATTCGCGTCCTCGTCATCATGGATCGACTTGGTAACGTGCATGACCATTTTCGCCTTGAGCAGGATCTTGGCGCTGCTGTTTCCGCTCGTGCTGACGGTCGCGGTAACGCCGTCGGCGGACTTGCCGGTGATCGAATCGGGCAGTCCCTCGACGCCGCGCAGAAGCTCCGTCGAGTGCGCCGCGAGGTATTCGCTGACGCCGCTCATCAGCAGGGTGCCCTCAAGCTGCGGCTGAACAAAGCCGTAGGCAGGCACATTTGTCTCCACGACCGTCTGATAACCGGAGATAGAGAAATCAGCTACAGGCGGATCGCCCTCCGTCTTGGGAATTTTGACGGTGCTGCGCGACAGCTCTCTTCCGCAGATCTGACACTTGGCAACGAGGTCTTTGCTGCCTTCCTTGGTCGCGGTTGCAGGGACGACGTTCTCTTCCGTCGTCACAAGGATATGATTATCCTTGATTTCAAAGCCGCACAGCTTACACTTGTAGGTGTGATGATAAGCGTCGGTCGCAGGGGTGAGCTCATATTCGCACGGCGCCTTGGGCACATAGACGTCGCCGCAGGTCGGGCAGTACACCTCGTGGAATCCGACCGGGCTGTTGTGACCCTTGCGGCAGGCGGTGCCGCAGCTCACGACCCGACGGTTGCCGCCGCACTTGGAACAGAACTGAGTATGATGACCGGCGTTGCCGACCAGCTCTGCCCAGCCGTCTGTGTCGCATTTCTCGGTGTGGGTAAAGCCGCAGATCTCGCACTTTGCCCGATGGCTTGTGCCGGAATTGACAAAGCTGCAGTTGCCGTCATCCGGCGCGTGGAGGTTCTGGTTCGCGTCGAAATAGTAGTTATCCTGATAGGTCAGGTAGGTGTGCGGGTTGGGGTCGGTGTTCTTCAGCCGCGCACGGAAGGTTTTGGAATAGCCGCAGTCCTTGCAGGTGCGCCTGCAGTTGTTGAGCGAGGCGTTGCTGCCGTTCGAGCTGTCCCAGTTATGATCCGTGTGCACCTTTCCGCCGCAGACGGTGCAAATCTTGTAGTGACCATCGCTGAAGTAATCATCCAGATACAGCCAGTCGGTATAGCTCGCGCCGTACATATTGTAGAAATCGGGATGCTCCACCAGGTAGTCGCGGCGCACGCGCTCGAAGGTCTCGGTCTCATAGCTACAGGCGCTCGTACCTAATACCTCTTTGCAATTAAGGCATATGCGGTCGTGCTTTCCGCCTATACTGACATAGCCGTCGGTCATCATTCCGTTCTCGTCCCTGTGATCGCAGGGTTCGGGCGCGGTACCGCCGGGCTTAGGCAGATTCTGTGTATCGTACTTGACGTTTTCAGTCTTATAACCGGTAAAGATATACTCACCGTTATCATCCGTCATAAGGTTACCGTTGCTATCCGTTTTATACTGCGGATACTCATAGCTCTTGATCCAGCCGCACTTGGAGCACATATGAACGATCGTCTCGTGCTCTTTTCTGCTGCCGTAGCTCCCGATGCTGTGTCCGCTTCTGTCCGTCACCGCGTGACAGACGGTACACTCCAGCCAATGGGTCGTGGCGTTTTTGTATTCCTTCCAAAAGTGCTCCGAATAATCGTCCTCGGTACACTTATGACCGTAGCCGTCGACCGGGGCGCCCTGAGCCAGGGTGTAGTAGCTCTTAAAATGCTGCTTCTCATAGTCCGTACAGTCGTTATACGGCTTATAGGAGTTGTAAACCCCTACATAATACCGGCTGAGATTGTTATAATTGACGTTTTCGGGTCTGACATAGGTATAATTGACCAGCGACTTACCGCTTGTATAGTCGCAGAAAACGCAGGTATGCTTATGACTTTCTCCGTTGACATACTGCCAGTCATAGACATGGGGATTCTCCCCGTAGAAGATGTGCTTGCACTTCGGCTCGGTACAGATCAGCACACCGCCGTGCGCTTTGCCGTTGATCGTGACGGTACTCCGCGTGTAGCGGTGCTCTTCCCAGTGGGTATATCCGCACTTTTTACAGATCTGGGCATGGGTACCGTAGGGACCGTGATCCGCGTTGACGTAGCTGAAATACCACTGGCTATTGTCATAAATATCGTGGTCGCCGGTTCTCAGCCGCGCGCCGCAGGTGTCGCAGACCTCGCAATGCTTGTAGGTACCCAGAAGCTCCCAGTGGGTTGAGTGATCGTGCTTACAGCGTACCGCGCTTACCGTGAACGGCAACGCGCCAATCAGCAGGACAAGCGACAATACCGGGCTTAGCACTCTGATGATGTTTTTCTTCATATCGCACCTCCGTTAAAAAAAGATAAAGCGAGATGTATATCAACAAGCCGAAAGCGTTATTCTCCGGCTTTGGTTTCAGAACTTTTCTTGCGCGTCAGTTCGTTTAACTCTCTGACCTGCTTTCGATACGCAAAGAACATTATCAGCCAAATGACGAAGAATACGACGATCTGTATTCCTGCAATCATAAGTATTTCGGCGATACCGCTTACCCAGCCGAGCAGCAGCGCTATGGGAATATAAAATATAACGATGATCGCGCAGTGCAAAGCGGTAGCCGCCGCAAGCGGCAAACGCTCCATTTCATAAAGCGACATCCCCGCGAAGCATAATGCGCCGTAAAGCCCGGAGAAGAAGCTCTGCAAAAGCATGGCGATCACGCCGTTGCCGCCCGCCATATCGAGCAGCTGCTTTGAGGCAAAGGTAACGCCGTCTGTGGATGAATTTCCGGTTATCAAAGCGATCAAATCGCCAATGATGATTCCAATCAAAAATCCGATTCCCGCCCGTTTTAAGGTTTTAGCTAACACAGATACCCCTCCTCTCGGGAAAGACGTTCTTTGATCAGCGGGATATACCGCCGGGAAGCCCATGTTTCCATTCCGTTCTCAAACTCGATTCGCAAGGTGCCGCCGAGCGTAAAATCGTATTTTCGCACCATTTTCAAATTAACGATCTCATAGCGTGAAACGCGCAAAAAATAATCGCTTAAAGTATTCTCGACACTCTGGAGAGTCTGCTTTGCGCGGTATTTGCCGTGAACGGTAACGAACTGCACGTTCTTTCCGTCGGCAGAAACAAAAACAATTTCCTTTTCATCAATAACGCTCGGACAATTATTCATATCAAGCACGGTGAGCCTGACCGTTTCATTGTGCGTCAGTTTCTCGATCAAAGCGTTTATCTGTTCATCGCGCTTATCTGCTCGAATGACGATTTCAATATCATTAAGCGTTTTTTCTTTTTCAAATCGGACATTGATCTTTTTCATACGGCAAAACCGCCTTCCTCCTTTTTAGTTACCGGGTGCTTGCACTCGTTTTTCTGCTCATCGTAATACAGACAATCTCGGCAAGTCGGGCATATCAGCCGAAATGCCTCGCACCACTCCTGATGTTCAAAGCCATATTTGGTATGACAGCACCGGCACGCAAAAAGAGTGCAGTTTCCGCTTATGATAAATTCTGAATCAACGACTTTATCCCGCATACCGAAAACTCCCCCTATTATGATTGAATAAATTATATATAAATGATTTTGATAAGCAAGTCAATAGATTTGGAGCAAGCGGTAATATACAGGGAATAAGTGGTAAAAAGCCGTTCCGGACTATAACAACCAAGAATAAAAAACGGAAAATCCGTTGAAAACCTTTAGAGTTTTATTCTGATTACTTCCGTTTTTATCCCACAAGAAGTTCCTGCTCCACATGAGAATCAAGCGCTCAAAAAGCAAATATAACGGCGGTACGCTTCCGATTGGTTATTACATAGACGAAGATAAATACTTTCAAATTGACCCTCTCACGGCTCCGATTGTCCTCGAAGCGTTTCTGTAATACGACGAGGCATGACGATGAAGGAAAATGATGTATCTTGCAGAATACGAAATTCCTTATCCCATTGATGAAGTCATGACACAATAGTTTTTCAGAGAAGCAGAGGTTATGGTTGAAATGATCTTCAATTCAATGCCGAAGGTTTTGTATTAGATTTTGTTATAGACACAGAAAAGAGGCTGTCGCAAATCGAAAGAATTTGCGGCAGCCTTTGGTCTTGAATGAATTATTGAATGTTAAGCTTGCTACAATGCGCAG
>JBGUOX010000092.1:0-21476 GCA_045129995.1 Ruminococcus sp.
GTTTCTATATTTTTGAGTGATAAAAAAATTATTATCTGAGAAAAACTTACTGTTTATCAGGCTTTTTGAGTTTTGCTCAGGGCTAATTATCCAAAGAAAAGGAGGGAACGACACATGATCAGCGGTGCTGAAATAATGGTCAAATGTCTTGAAGCGGAGGGTGTTAAGGTCGTCTTTGGCTATCCCGGCGCAACCATTTGTCCGTTCTATGACAAGCTCTATGACTCTTCCATCAAACACGTTTTGGTGCGTCAGGAGCAAAACGCGGCACACGCGGCAAGCGGTTATTCACGCTGCAGCGGTCTGCCGGGCGTCTGTGTTGCCACCTCCGGTCCCGGTGCTACCAACCTTATCACCGGCATTGCCACTGCATACGCGGACTCCGTGCCGATGATCGCCATCACCGGTCAGGTCAAAAGCGATCTGCTTGGCCGCGACGTCTTTCAGGAGGCGGACATCACCGGCGCCTGCGAGCCGTTTGTCAAGCACAGCTACCTCGTCAGCAAAACCGAGGATCTGCCGCGCATTTTCAAGGAAGCGTTCCACATTGCTTCCACCGGCAGAAAGGGACCTGTTTTGATCGACATACCAATGGATATTCAAACCAACGAGATCAGCAGCTTTGAATATCCCGAAAAAGTCAATATCATCGGCTACAAGCCCAACATCCGCGGCCATGCCGTGCAGATCAAGCGAGCTGTAGAAGCGATCAAAAACAGCCGCAGGCCTTTGATCGTATCGGGCGGCGGCGTGCTGTCCTCGGGCGTTAAGCCGAAATTTCAGGCGTTTGCCGACAAAACCCGCATTCCCGTAATCTCTACGATGATGGGCATCGGCGTTATGCCCAGCGACCACGAAATGTACCTCGGAATGTTGGGAACTCACGGCAAGCCCGTTGCCAACCGCGCCCTTCACGACGCGGATCTGGTGATCGTATGCGGCGCCCGACTTGGCGACCGCGCGGTTGCCGCGCCCGACCAAATGAGCGAAAACACCACGGTCATCCACATCGACATCGACCCTGCCGAGATCGGCAAAAACGTTAAAACCGAGATCCCCATCGTTGGCGATATGAAGAACGTTCTCAATATGCTGTACGACGAGATCGGCGACTACGTTGTGCCAAACCAGTGGCAGGAAACCGTAAAAGGCTGGAAAAAAAGCTTTTTCCGCACGCCGCCAAAGTTTGACGGCTTTGTAGAGCCGCGCGCTCTTGTTGCAAAGCTCAGCTCTATGCTGCGCAGCAAGGCGATTTTGGTTGCCGACGTCGGTCAAAACCAGATCTGGTGCGCAAACAACTTTATGATCCGCGACGGCAGATTCCTCACCACCGGCGGTATGGGCACCATGGGTTATTCAATTCCGGCGTCCGTCGGCGTAAAATTCGCCAGGCCCACGCGCGACGTCGTCGTAGTTTGCGGCGACGGCAGCTTCCAGATGAGTATGAACGAGCTTGCCACCATCGTTGGCAACAACCTCGCCATCAAAATCATCATTATGCGCAATCACCGGCTGGGTATGGTGCGCGAGCTTCAGGACTTCAATTATAACAAGCGCCATTCCGCAACGGTTTTGCAGGGCGACCCCGATTTTCTTAAGCTTGCGGAAGCGTACGGAATCGACCACGCCGAGGCAAACTCCAACGAGGAAGCCGAGGAGATCCTTAAAACCGTCGTCAAATCAGACAAGCCCTTTGTTCTTGTCTGCAACGTATATCCCGACACTCCGTCGATATGAGGTGATGGTATGCAGTATACATTATCTATTCTGGTAGAAAACCAGGCAGGCGTACTGTCCAAGATCTCCGGTCTGTTCTCGCGCCGCGGCTTCAACATCGACTCGCTTGCCGTCGGAGTGACCAACAACCCCGACGTATCGCGCATCACCATCGTCGCGAACGGCGATGAATATGTGGTTGAACAGCTGGAAAAGCAGCTCAACAAGGTGATCCCCGTTATCAAGGTAAAGCGCCTTGCCGAAGGCGAATTTATTTCGCGCGAGCTGATTTTGATCAAGGTGCACTGCGCCGCCTCAAAGCGCGCGGAAATCATCAAGACCGCCGAGATCATGCAGGCAAAAATCGTTGACGTCGCGCAAAGCTGCGTCACGGTGGAATATTGCGAATGTACAAACCGTGTGGAAACGCTGATAGATCTGCTCAAGCCCTACGGCATCCGCGAAATCGTCCGCACCGGCACCATCGCCATCGACAGAGGCACAGCCGCTTTATCGGTTTAAAAAAATCAAGCGCCGAGAGCTTGGAGAGCAATTTCTTCCCCTGCTTTCGGCTTGGAAAATTCAACAGTGTTTTGAGAAAGAGCTTAAAGTTAAGGGTTTTGTCAAAAGCTCTCAACTTTCAGCTCTCTACTCTCAACTCTCATAAATTGTAGGAGGAGTCAAAATGAAAGACTACAGAGAAAACATGAAAGCACCCATTTATTATCAGAGCGATTGCAATCTTTCGCTGCTCGACGGCAAGACGATCGCTATCATCGGTTACGGCAGCCAGGGTCACGCTCACGCGCTGAACCTCAAGGAGTCCGGCTGCAACGTTATCATCGGTCTTTACAAAGGCAGCAAGTCCTGGGCAAAGGCTGAGGCGCAGGGCTTCGAGGTATACACCGCGGCAGAGGCTGCTAAAAAAGCCGACATCATTATGATTTTGATCAACGATGAAAAGCAGGCTGCTATGTACAAGGCAGACATCGAACCCAACCTCGAAGCAGGCAATATGCTGATGTTCGCGCACGGCTTTGCCATCCACTTCGGTCAGATCGTTCCCCCTGCCGACGTTGACGTTACCATGATCGCTCCCAAGGGCCCCGGTCATACCGTACGCAGCGAATATCAGGCAGGCAAAGGCGTTCCCTGCCTCGTTGCTGTTTATCAGGATGCTACCGGCCAGGCCAAGGACAAGGCGCTTGCATACGCGCTGGGAATCGGCGGCGCAAGAGCCGGCGTTCTTGAAACCACCTTCCGCACCGAAACCGAAACCGACCTGTTCGGTGAGCAGGCTGTTTTGTGCGGCGGCGTTTGCGCGCTGATGCAGGCAGGCTTTGAGACTCTTTGCGAAGCAGGCTACGATCCCAGAAACGCTTACTTTGAGTGCATCCACGAGATGAAGCTCATCGTTGACCTGATCTACCAGTCCGGTTTTGCGGGAATGCGTTATTCCATCTCCAACACCGCGGAGTACGGCGACTATGTTACCGGTCCCAAGATCATCACCGAGGACACCAAAAAGGCAATGAAGAAGGTTCTCGCAGACATCCAGGACGGTTCCTTTGCCAAGGAGTTCCTGCTCGATATGTCCGCAGGCGGACAGGCTCACTTCCGCGCTATGAGAAAGCTCGCCGCCGAAGCTCCCGCCGAGATGATCGGTACCGAGGTAAGAAAGCTCTACAGCTGGTCTGACGAGGATAAGCTCATCAACAACTGATTTTGCTTGATACCCGTTAAGAATAGTATAACATATTCATTTTGTAGGGGCGACACAAATCGCCCCTACATTTTTAAGGTATACAGATATGGAAAAAGAATTGCTCAACCGCATTAACGAGCTTGCCAAAAAGAAAAAAGCGGAGGGACTGACGCCTGCCGAGCAGGAGGAGCAGAAAAAGCTCTACAAAATCTATCTCGGCGAGATCCGTCAACAGTTCTCAGCCACGCTCGACAACGTCAGCGTAGAGCAAAAGGACGGCTCTGTCGTTCCCTTTAAGCAAGCCTACAAAAAGAAATAACAGCAAAAGCGTCACAGACGCTCGTCCGCCTTTTGGAAAATCACCATTCATCAACGGCGGAACGAATCATTTCCCATTCGGCAAAAACTATGCGCCCCGTAATCTCCGGAGCGCATTTTTTAATGGCATTTGTTTTTCATCGGACAGTTTGCGCAGCCACAGCCGCAGACGGACTGCCCTTTTTTCTTTTTTCTGATATATCCGAACACGATCAGCCCGACCACCGCCGCGACAACAAGAGCCACGATGATGGTACCGATATTACTGATGATCCAATCCATAAACAAACCTTCTTTATTATTTCACTTTTACGGAAAGACGGTCGGCTTCCTTATACGGTCTGAAAAGCAGATACGCGATAAGCGCGAGAACGGCGATCGAGGCGATCAAACCGATAACATTCAAATTGCCTGTAAACACGGAGCCGATCTGGAAAATGCACAGCGAAACCGCGTAGGCAAACACACACTGATAGCTGATGGCAAACACTGTCCACTTTGCGGAGTTCATTTCACGTCTGATAGCGCCGATGGCTGCAAAGCAGGGAGCGCAAAGAAGGTTGAACACCAGGAAGGAATATGCCGCAAGCTGAGTCATACTCACAAAATCGAGCACGCCGAACACGCCGACGACCTCTTCCTTTGCAACCAGTCCCATAAGGGTAGCCACAGTAGCTGTCGCGTCGCCAAATCCAAGAGGAATGAAGATCCACTTGATCGCGTTGCCGATAACGCCGAGGATACTGTCAGCCAAAACCATATCCGCGTTAAATCCAAACACACCGTCTGTCCATCCAAACCGTGAGCCGACCCAAATAAGAATTGAGGAAATAAGAATAATGGTACCTGCCTTCTTAATGAACGACCAGCCTCTCTCCCACATTGAACGCAGCACGTTGCCGACGGTGGGAAGGTGATACGCCGGCAGCTCCATAACGAACGGCGCGGGATCGCCTGCAAACATCTTTGTCTTTTTCAGCATGATACCCGACAAAATAATTGCCGCCATACCGATGAAGTACGCCGACGGAGCGACCCACCATGCGCCTCTGAACAACGCGGTCGCGATCATCGAAATGATCGGCAGCTTTGCGCCGCAGGGAATAAACGTCGTCGTCATTATCGTCATACGTCTGTCGCGCTCGTTTTCAATGGTGCGCGAAGCCATAATGCCGGGAACACCGCAGCCGGTGCCGATCAGCATAGGAATGAAGGACTTGCCCGACAAACCGAATTTGCGGAAGATCCTGTCCATTACAAACGCGATACGCGCCATATAGCCGCAGCTTTCGAGGATCGCCAGGAAAATGAACAGCACGAGCATCTGCGGCAAAAAACCCAGCACCGCGCCAACACCGGCGATAATGCCGTCCACGATCAGGCTTTTCAGCCATCCGGCACAGTTGATCGCGTCAAGCCCTTCATCGGCAAGCACCGGCACGCCCTTAACCCAAACGCCGTAGTCGGCAGGATCGGGCTCCACATCAAACTCGCCCTCTTCATTGAGCGGCAAATATTGGTCGATGTCATACACCTTCTGGTCAACACCGTCCTCTTCGCCTGCGTAAAACTCATCGCGGTAGCTGCCGTAGGCTTCCTCAAACGCGCCGAAGTCCGCGTCGTCAAACGCCGCCTTCAGCTCGCCTGCGCCGATGATTTTTTCATCATCCGCGGCTTTTTCAAGCAGCTTGCCAAGGTCTTTGTTGCTGAAAATATTCTCCTCTGCCCATTCATCCACAGCGTTGTTATACTCTCCTGCGCCGATGCTGAACAAATGGAAACCGTCGCCGAACACGCCGTCGTTCACCCAGTCGGTCATTGCCGTGCCGACGGTGGAAATTGAAACATAGTATACGATCGTCATGATCAGCGCGAAAATCGGCAGCGCCGCAAAACGGTTTGTCACCACGCGGTCGATCTTATCGGAAACCGTAAGCTGACCTTTGTTTTTCTTTTTGTAACAGCCCTTGATGATTGAAGCAATGTAAACATAACGCTCGTTTGTAATTATGCTCTCGGCGTCATCGTCCATTTCTTCCTCAGCGCGCCGGATGTCCTCTTCGATATGCTCCTTGACCGAAGCGTCAAGCTGAAGCTGCTCCATTACCTTTTCGTCGCGTTCAAAAATCTTGATCGCGTACCAGCGCTGCTGCTCCTCGGGCAAATCGTGCACGACTGCTTCTTCGATATGTGCCAAAGCGTGCTCAACAACGCCGCTGAAGGTATGCTGCGGAACAGTGCGCGCGCCTTTTGCGGCGTCGATCGCGGCTTCCGCCGCTTCCATAATGCCGGTGTTTTTAAGCGCCGAGATCTCCACGATCTTACATCCCAGCTCGCGCGACAACTCATCCACACGGATCTGATCGCCGTTTTTCTTCACCACGTCCATCATATTGATAGCGATGACCACAGGGATGCCCAGCTCGGTAAGCTGAGTCGTCAAATACAGATTGCGCTCCAGGTTGGTGCCGTCGATGATATTCAAAATCGCGTCGGGGCGTTCGTTGATCAGGTAATTACGCGCCACGACCTCCTCAAGCGTATAGGGCGACAGCGAATAAATGCCGGGCAAGTCCGCAATGGTAACATCATTGTGCTTTTTCAGCTTGCCTTCCTTTTTTTCAACCGTAACACCCGGCCAGTTGCCGACAAACTGATTTGAGCCCGTCAGGGCGTTAAACAGCGTTGTCTTGCCGCAGTTGGGGTTGCCCGCAAGGGCAATGGTTATACTCATTTGTTTCTTCCTCTCCCACATCAATTTTGTTTTGATAATGCTTCCCTCAGGTTAGCAATCGCTAATCCGAGGGTAAAACAGAACGGAAACTGTGTTCCGCCCGTGGTAAATAACTATTCAACCTCTATCATAGCGGCATCCGCCTTGCGCAGCGAAAGCTCATAGCCGCGCACGGTGACTTCCACCGGATCGCCGAGAGGCGCTACCTTGCGCACTGAGATTTCAACGCCCTTGGTAATGCCCATATCCATTATCCTGCGCTTAACCGCGCCTTCGCCGTGCAGTTTTTTCACCTTGACGGTCTCGCCGATTTTTGTTTCCTTTAATGTTTTCATCGCCATTCTCCTATTCTTTGGTTACACGAATATTTTCCGCGCCATTTCCTTGCTGATGGCAACACGCGATTCTTTGATATTGACAATCAGATTGCCTCCGGTTTCCGTAACCACGGAAGCTTCGGCGCCCACCACAAAGCCTAAATTTTCCATATGCTTTTTGATTTCGGGCGAGCCGCTGATTTTTTTGATAATATAGCTTTCGCCCGTGTCGGCGAAAATTAAAGGCATCATATCATACGCTCCTTCGCTCCTTATATTGATTTCAAATCAAATGCCTTGATTTGAAATACGCGTGCTGCGCAAACTCAAACGCGTCTGTGGCGCTGTAAAAACTAAAAGTTTTTTGTTGAGTTTAGTATTAGTTGTTAGCACGCACTAACCAGAGTGCTTTTTCAGATGGTTAGCTTTCACTAACCATCCGTTTATTATTATACATTCTTTTTGGAAAATGTCAAGCTTTTTCCCCGAAATCATTATGATTTTCCGCTTTTTGCGCCTATTTTCCGTTTTTTTGAAAAAAAGCAAAGAAACGTTGCTTTTTAGGACAAAATTCGACTATTTCCCTGATTTTTCAATTATCTGTCACGAAGCAGCCTAGCGGTATACAGCACGCACAACACGCACACGCCGGTGTCCGCCAGCACAGACATCCACATTTGTGCCAAGCCGAAAAACGCCAAAATTATTACAGCCGCCTTTACAGCCAGCGCAAAAATAATATTGCTTCGGATGGTGCGCAGCGTTTTACGGGCAAGCCTGACCGCTTTGGGCAAAGCTGTCAGATCGCCTGAGGACAGCACCACATCCGCCGCCTCGATCGCCGCTTCGCTGCCCAGTCCCATAGCAACGCCGCAGTCGCTTTTGCTTAGCACCGGCGCGTCGTTGATGCCGTCGCCGACAAAGCAAACCGTGCTTCCGCTGTTTTGCTCGGCAGTGATGATGTTCAGCTTATCCTGCGGCATAAGCTCCGCATGAACGGTCACGCCCGGCAGTTCCTTTGCCGCTGCCGCTGCGTTTGTCGCTGAATCTCCGGTCAAAAGCAGTTCTTTTTTTACTCCAAGCGCGGCAAGCTGCGTCAAAACATTTTTCGCCTCGGGGCGAAGGGTATCGGCGATTTCCAGCGCACCTGCCAACTTGCCGTCTACTGTCAAAAAGACCGCGTTTTTGCCCTTTAATCCTTCCGGAAGCTCTCCGTTTATCAGTTTTGCGTTGCCGCAGGCTACGGTTTTTCCGTTGCAGGACGCCGATGTGCCGCTGCCTGCGATCTCGCGGTAATCGCTGAGCAAAACCGCGTCCGCGTTGCCGCGGCGTTTAACAGCCATAGCAATCGGGTGAGAAGAATATTTTTCGCACGCTGCCGCCAGATCGGACACCTGCTGTTCGGTATAGCCGTCAAACGCGTGTATTTTATCCACCGTGATCTCGCCGGTTGTCAGCGTTCCTGTTTTATCAAAGGCAAAGCAGTCGGCTTTTGCCAGCGCTTCCAAATACTTTCCGCCCTTCATAAGCACGCCCATTCGCGAGCCGGCGCCTATTCCCGAATAGTAGGAAAGCGGCACGGAAATTACGATTGCGCACGGACAGCTTGCAACAAGCACGATCAGCGCCTTGTACAGCCAGCTTTGGAATGTGCCGAAGCCCAGCAGAGGCGGCAAAACAGCGATCAATACCGCCAAGCCCACCACCACAGGGGTGTAAATGTTTGCAAAGCGCGTGATGAATTTTTCGCGCTGTCCCTTTTGCGCGGCGGCATCCTCGACCAAGCGAAGAATACGGGTGGCGGCGCTGTCTCCGAAGGCTTTGGTGGTTTGCAGAGTCAGCAAACCGTCGCCGTTCATTGAGCCGCTGAGCACCTCGCTGCCGGCTTCCACGCTTATCGGAACGCTTTCGCCGGTCAGCGCGGAGGCGTCGATAAAGGAGCTTCCATTAATCACCACACCGTCCAGCGGCACGCGTTCGTGAGGTTCGACGATTATGGTTGAACCAACCTTGACGTCCTCCGCGTGAACGGTTTTTTCCTGTCCGTTTACAAGCAAGGTTGCCGTATCTGGACGAATGCTGCTGAGCTTTTCAATATCGCGGCGGCTTTTCCCTACCGCCAGATCCTCAATAAACTCACCGACGGAAAACAAGATGGTGACCATTGCCGCTTCGACGTATTCGCCGAGGAAAAACGCGGCGATGACCGCTACTGTGATCAGCACGGTTTCTTCGATTCGCAGACGAAACGCGTTTTTTACACCCTTTAAGAATATATCATAGCCTGCTGCCAGCGTGGCGGCAAGGCTTACGCCGAATACCGTCCAATGGATAGCGGGTGATCCGCCGCCGAACAAATGCAGCGCCAGAGCCGCGACGCCCATAACAATGGCAGAAGCAAGAAGAAATTTTTTCAGTTTGCCGCCTTCGCTGTGCTCGTGATGATGGTCGCCGCTGTGCTCGTGATGATGGTCGTGAGCGCAATCGCAGCCATCCTCGTGGCAATGCTCGTGGTTGTGATGACTGCTGTGTGCGTGGTTATCCTCAAAGCGCACAACATGAACGCCGTCCTCAATGCTGTCGCAAATTGCCTGAATATCCGCGACGGGATCGTTATTCGCGGATTCAAACTGAAGCTTTTTTGTCGCAAAATTAAAGCTTACGTTGTTATAGCCCTCGGTTTGAGCGATTTTCGATTCTATTTTTGACGCGCAATGCGCGCAATTCAAATCCTCTAACAGTAGAATGTGCCTCATATGATTACTCCAAGATATGGTCTAAACCCATTTCGATGATGCGTTTTACATGGTCATCGTCGAGGGTATAATACATTTGCTTTCCGTCGCGGCGCACGCGCACCAGCTTGTTTTGACGAAGCACACGCAGCTGGTGTGAAATCGTGCTTTGCTCCATCTTCAGCGACTCCGCGATGTCCGTTACGGAAAGCTCGGCGTCGGAAATAAGCACCATGATACGAAGGCGCGTGGAATCGCCGAACACCTTGAACAGGTCGGCAAGCTCAAACAGCACCTCAATATCGGGACAATTTTTTTCTTCCATATTACTCACCCTTATGTTTGAACATATGAATATCTGTTCATTTATTGATTTGAGTATACCACCAATGATCGCTTTTGTCAATAGGCGACAGATAATTTTTCACAGCTTTTTAAATGTTCGGTATGAAGCGAATCTGTCTGTTAATCGATATATCGCGGAAAGATTATGCTTAGAGAAAAAAGGCCGGCTCAAACCCTTTCGAGTTTGAGCCGACCATAGTCAGCATTTATTTAATTTTGATTTACCTTAGACTTTTCTGCCTACTCTGCCGATTTCGGTGATGTATTCAGCCACGTACTTCTGGATCATGGTAACGTCCTTAACGGAAATTCTGCCGTCACCGTTGCAGTCAGCCGCTGTAGCAGCGTCGCCGGTCAGCTTGATCATTTCAACAAGGTGCTGCTGAACCATTGTAGCATCCTTGATGCCGACTCTGCCGTCCAAATCAACATCGCCGATGAGCACGCCGTCTTCGGGCTCGGTCTCGGGCTCGGTTTCGGGCTCGGTCTCGGGCTCGGTGGGAGGAATGGGATCATCGCCGCCGTCAACGTAGAGATAAACAACGTTGATCACGCCGGGAGCATAGGTGCCGCTTGCGTTGCCGGGGATGATCGCGTCATCTCTGCCGGCGAGAACGGAAGTGGTGTAGGTTGCGCTGGAGGTTACGCCGGTAACGTCCGTAACAACGTCGGGAGAAAGCTTTTCGCCGGTTTTGACGCTGATGTGGCTGGTCTTAACGGTGCTGGTGAAGCTGACCTTCTTGTTTTGAACAGTAGCTTCGCCTGCTACCAGATAGCCTGCCTCGCCCTGGCCGGGTTCCTGCTTGCCGCCTGCGATACGGAAGATAACGTATGCGCTACCTGCGGGGATGGTGCCTACCCATTCGCCGTTGGTGAGAGTCATCTTAGCCTGAGCGTTCTTAAGAACGTCGTCCCACTTGCCGAAGATGTCAACGCCGTCCTCGGTGTAGGCATACATCCAGCAGTTTTTGGCGCTGGTGTTGTCCTTGTAGTGAACCTTGGTTGTTGCGGTAGAAAGCTTTTTGTAAACAAAGGTGATGGTCTTGTCGTTGCCGTCAAACACGCCGATCGTGCCGGCGGGATATTTGGCGGTGTCGAGCTCATAGCCCTGTACGGCAGGAGCAGTCACGCTGTAGGTGTCGCCTTCCTTGTAGTGAGTCTTTTGCTGTTCCTTGACGGAAGCGCCGGAAGCGTCGTTATATTTTACGGTGAGGTAACCATCCTTGATGGCGTTGTCACTGTAAGTGAAGATAACGGTCGGATTGCTGCCCTCGGTCACGATGCCGGAGGTTGCGCCGGAGGTGTTGACGAGCTTGCGGCTGAAGAGGATAGTGCTGTCGGGAAGCGCGCGGTATGTGTTGCCGGTGCGGTATTTAGCGTTCTGAGTTCTGAGAACGGTGCCGCTTTCGGTTTGGTGCTTAACGGTCAGGGTGCCGTAAGAATCCTTTACGGTCTTAGCCGCAATGTTGTTGATCAGCACGATTGTGCCCTTGCCGGGAACGGATACCGAGCTGCCGTTGAAGTCGGCGATACCCTGGATGTTTGCGCCGGTAGCGGAAATGGAGCTGCCTGCTACGGAGTTGGCAACTACCTTCCAGGAGGATGCGCCGAGACCGGAGATGGTGTAAGCGCTGTTGTCGTTGTTGTAGAGGATGCAAACCTTGCTCCACTCGCCGGAGCCGCCGCTGTAGGTGTAAGCGACAACGTGGCCGTCGCCGGAAACCCATGTGGGCGTTACAAAGCTGTTGCTGTTGATGGAGGTCATATTGGTGCGGACAGCCACCATGGTCTTGTACCACTGGGGCAGGTTTTTCATGGTGTTGGCACGTGACCAGTCGATCTCGTTGATCGCGTCGCTTGACTTATAGCTGTTGGTGTCGCCCTTCTTGGTACGTCCCATCTCGGAGCCTGCCGTCATGAACGGAATACCCTGAGAGGTCAGCAGCAGCGTCATTGTACCGATCAGCTGTTTTTGAACATTTGCGTCGGTTCCGGTGTAGTTGGTGACACCGTTGGATTTTGCCAGCTTGTCCCAGAGGATCAGGTTGTCGTGCGCGTCAGCGTAAGCGATGGTCTGGGAGGGCGCTTTTGCGGCAAAGCTTTTGCCGTTTACGCCGGAAACGATTTTTGCGGTGTTAGCGGTTGCAGCGTTCTGGATGAAGCCGCCGTCAGCGCCGTCGGTGCTGCCCTTGATGGCGTCGCGGTAACCGTCGTTGAACATACCGACGCGGGAATCAAGAGAAGTAGCTCTTGACTGGGTGCAGGAGTTGGGGCACTGAGTGCTGCCGCCTGCCCAGGGCTCGCCGTACATCAGAATGTTTTTGCCGGAGCCGTCGCTGTACAGACCGTCGAGCTTGGAGCGGATGTTGTTCATGGTGGTGGTGTCATGCAGCGCCATGAGGTCAAAACGGAAACCGTCGATATGATATTCCTCTGCCCAGTATGCGCAGGAGTCGATCATATACTTGCGGAACATACCCTTATCCGAAGCGGTTTCGTTGCCGCAGCCGGAACCGTTGGAATAAGCGGTGCTGGAGGTCATTCTGTAGTAGTAGCCGGGAACGGTCTTGCTGAAGCAGGAGCCGTCGGATACATAGGTGTGGTTGTAAACAACGTCCATAACAACGGTGATGCCTCTGTCGTGAAGCGCCTGAACCATCTGCTTGAACTCGGTGATTCTGGTGTTGCCGTCGTAGGGATTTGAGGAATAGGAGCCCTCGGGAACGTTGTAGTTTACGGGGTCATAACCCCAGTTGCGGTTGGAGGACGAGGAAGCGATCGCCTCGTTGACGGAGCCGAAGTCATAAACAGGCTGCAGCTGAACGGTGTTGACGCCCTGCTCAACAAGGTAGTCAACGCAGGTGGACATTGCGCCCGCCTGACCGTTAAGGGTGGTGCCGCCCTCGGTGAAGGCAAGGTATCTGCCCTTGTTTTCCTCGCTTACGCCGGAGGTGTTGGAAATTGAGAAGTCACGAACATGAACTTCCCAAACGACACTGGAGGTGGGAGTTGCCTGGAAAACGTGCTTGTCGGTGCTCCAGCCTTCGGGGTCGGTGGAGTCAAGGTCAACTACCATTGAGCGGTTGCCGTTGACACCGGTCGCTTTGGAGTAAACGTCCTGGGTTTCATTTGTGTTGCCCTTGACGTTGACCAAATAGGTGTAATAAGTGTCCTTATAGTCGCCCTGCAATGTGGTAGACCAAATACCGGTTGTGGTGTTTTTGGTCATATCATACTCACCGATAACGCCCGATCCCGATTCGTTGTCGGAGCCGGTCTTATACAGCTTCACCTTAACTGAGGTTGCTTCAGGAGACCATGTTTTCCACGTAGTGGAGGTTTTTGAATAGGTCGCGCCAAGATCATTGGTGCTTTGAGCCTGAGTTGCGTAGTTTTCAAGGTAGCTCTGGTTGGAATAGCCTACAGGCTCGCTGTCAACGGCGACAGCGTTTGCAACGAAGGTTGCCGAGCCCATGACCATCACCGCGGAAAGCAGCAACGATAACGACTTTTTGAATTTCATATTATCACTCCTGTGTAAAAAATTTCATAGTTTCTCACAATATGATAAGTATATTCTATCAAATCTGCAAAACACTATATTTCTGATTTAGAATAATGGTCATTTGTATAGCACAAAGTTTTGTATAGCTTTTTGGTGATAATGCCTAATACTGTCTTTTGAAGTCAAAAGCTTGTTCGCCAAGCAGCTAAAGAAACATCTTGAACAGACGCGGAATAAAATACACTGATCAGCTTTTTATTATTGGTTTTTATTTTTAAAATAAAATATTGACGAAATCCGGCAAGCGTGCTATCATATGTGTGAAACTTTTTCACGTTCGGATGATGACATTGGAGTACAGATTAATTTGTAATCGATTTGAGGGCAAAAGCTCATACGGGATCGCACTGTACCGCTGCGGCAAAATTGCGGTAAGCATTCCGGAGATCTCGCAAAACCGGCAGGACATTGAACGGCTGACATCACTGCTCAACGAACTAAAGGCGGAACCGTGCCACTTTGAGGACATTGTTGAAGATTATTTGACAGATTTTTCGCTTTAGCGATATAAAAACCCGAATATTATGGTATAATTACATCGGTGATTATAATGATTTGCAGTATTTGCCCCAGAAAATGCGGTGCGCTTCGCACCGAACACGCAGGAAACGGCTTTTGCGAAATGGGCACCCTGCCGGTCGTGGCGCGCATTGCGCCGCACTTTGGCGAGGAGCCTTGCATAAGCGGAACAAAAGGCAGCGGCACGGTGTTTTTTTCAGGCTGCACCATGAGGTGTATTTTTTGCCAAAACCACGAGATCTCGCTTACGGGCAAGGGCGTCGCGCTGACTCCGCGGGAGCTGGCGGACGGCTACAGAATGCTGGAGGAAAGCGGCGTGCATAATATCAATTTGGTGACAGCCGACCACTTTGTTCCGGCGGTCGTTCAAAGCTTTGAGATCTACCGTCCGAACCTGCCCGTCGTGTATAATTGCAGCGGATATACCTCGCCTAAAACTCTGAAAATGCTGGACGGACTGGTGGACGTTTACCTGCCCGACTTCAAATACGCCGACGAAGCCTTGGCGCGGAAGCTTTCTTCGGCGCCGGATTATCCGAACGTCGCGCTGGCGGCAATAAAAGAAATGCTGTTCCAGGTTGGCGAGCCGAGGATGGACGACGACGGGATAATGCAAAAGGGCGTGCTTGTGCGCCACCTGATATTGCCTGCGCACACGCGAAACAGCATTGACGTGCTGCACCTGCTGCACCGCCACTTTGCAAACCGTGTTTTGGTAAGCCTTATGTGTCAGTATGTTCCCTGCGGCGAGGCGGCGTCGCACCCGAAGCTCGGAAGAACCATTACGCGCCGTGAGTTTGAAAAGGTGAAGCGCGTGCTGTTTGATTTGGAGCTTGACGGCTTTACGCAGGATCTGTCCTCAGCGACAAAAGATTTTATCCCCTCATGGGATATTGGGGACAACATTTAACTCCATATATTTTTAATTCTATATAAGAAATAACGGTATCTGCTCAAAGGCTGATACCGTTGTTTTGCTTATAGAGTTTTTTATGCTCTGCCGCTGATGAATTACGAGAGCGTTTGCGGGGCTTTTATATTACTTCCACTTTTACGGAATGACCGTCCGCTACGGTGAAGTTTTCCGCTATGCCGCCTGTGACATACGCCTTGCCGTCATCGGTGAGGATGACAAAATCAAAGTCGCGGTGCGCGTGGTAATAATCCGCGGCTTTTTCCTTTCCCATTACAAACAGGGCGGTAGAAAGCCCGTCGCACCGGACGCCGCTGTCGGAGATCACCGTTACCGAAACGATGCCGTTATTCACGGGACAGCCTGTTGACGGATCGAGAATATGACTGTACACCGTGCCGTCGGCGGCTGTAAAGTAACGTTCATAGCTTCCCGACGTCGCGACGATCTTGTCCTTAAGCGACAGATAGCCCATATAATCGGCGCTGTCGGTCGGGTCGGCGACGCCCACCTTCCACGGCGCTCCGTTTTTGCTGCCGTAGGCTACAACGGTGCCGCCGAGGTTGAGAATGGCGCTTTTGCTGCCGGAGCCGTCAAGGATTCTTACGGCTTCATCCGCCGCATAGCCTTTTGCGACGGCGCCCAAGTCCACCTTTGCGCCTTTTGGAAGCGTAACTTCATTGCCGTTGAGCCTGACCGCGCGGTAATCCGTCAGCGCAAGCAGCGTCTTTAGCTGTTCCTTCGACGGGATGCGGTAGTCCTTGCTGATGAATCCCCACGCTTCCACGATTGGAAACACCGTGACGTCCAGCGCGCCGCCGGTGCTTTTGCAAAGCCGCAGCGACTGCTCCAGCACGTCGGCTGTCGCCTCGTCCGCTGTTGCCGCGCCGTCGCGGTTAAGGCGGAAAATGTCGGCGTCCTTGTCGGTTGCGGAAAGCAGCTTGTCAAGCGCGGTGATACGGTCACGGATCTGCTTTGCCGCGCCGCTGTCGCCGTAGACGTCCAGCTGCATAAAGGTGTCCATAGCCATAAAGCTTTCGTTTGTTTTTTCGGGTTTGCCTGTGCAGCCCGCGGCGGTCAGAGCCGCCGTAAGCGCGAGCAGAAGGGCAAGCAGTTTTTGTTTCATAGGCACTCCAAAAATGGGCGTACAGCAAGGTACGCCCATTGATTTTTTATCAGCTTTTTTTCCACGCAGAGGGAGAGAACAGCACCAACATCGGGAACAGCTCCAATCTGCCGGCGATCATATCGAAAATAAACACGCATTTTGAAAGCGGCGTAAAGTCGGCGTAGTTGCCGACAGGACCTACGGCGCCCAAGCCGGGGCCGGTATTATTGAGCGTTGCCGCAACAGAAGTGAAGCAGGTCACCATTTGATTGTGGTCGTGAATGTTGTTTTCGAGGGAAACCAGCAAAAAGCTGCCGACGAATACCGACATATATACCACCAAAAACACCGAGGTGTTGCGCGTGATGTTGTGGTCGATCGACTTGCCGTCCATTTTGATCGTCTTGATGTTACGCGGATGGATCAGCAGGGAAACCTCTTTTTTGACCTCCTTGGCGAGAATAAGCATTCGGGAGACCTTAAAGCCGCCGCCGGTGCTGCCTGCCATGGCGCCGATAAAGGTGATGACAAGAATGACAGCGTGTGAAAGCTGAGGCCAGTGGTTTACGTCGTCGATGCCAAAGCCCGTTGTTGTGATGATCGACGAAACATAGAAAAAGCTTTGATGCAGGCTTTCACCGGGGTCGTTGTTGTAGATCGGCAGAATGTTGATACCGATGATCACCGTTGAAACCACGATAAATCCGAGGTAAAACCACAGTTCCTCCATTTTGAACGCCTGCTTGAATTTGCGGGCGATTATGAGGATATACACCGAGAAATTGATGCCGAAGAGCATCATAAACACAGCGATGACGGTTTGAAGATAATGCGAGTGATACGCCGCCATATTGTCGTTGTGGATGCCGAAGCCGCCTGTGCCGGCGTTGGCGAACGATACGTTGATCGCGTCGAAAAATCCCATTCCGCCGCAAAGCAGCAGAATACACTCCAAAGCCGTAAGTCCGAAGTAGATGCTGTAGAGCAGCGCCGCGTAGTTGCGCATTTTCGGCACGGTTTTGCCGATGATAGGTCCGGGGCTTTCAGCGCGCATCAAAAAAATATTTTGCTGACCGCCCAGCTTGGGGATCAGAGCAAGCAGGAACACGATAACTCCCATACCGCCCAGCCAAACCATTACGCTGCGCCACAGCAGCATTCCGTGGCTGAGCGCCTCGACGTCCCTTAGGATGGTGGCGCCGGTGGTGGTAAAGCCCGAAGCGGACTCGAAGAACGCGTCCAGATAATTTGGGATCTCGCCGCTGAGAAAGAACGGCAGCGCCGCGACCAGCGACATCAAGATCCAGCTGAGAGCCGTGGCTGCAAAGCCTGCCTTTTGATAAAGCACCATATTTTTGGGCTTTTTTACCTTGACGGCAAGCACTCCGAGCGCCGCGGCGACCAGTCCGGTCAAAAAGAAGTAGACTCCCTCGTGTTCGCGGTAAATCATAGAGGTAACGGTGCACACCTGCATCGCAACGCTTTCGACGATCAGCACCCAACCGAGGATATAGATGATAATCCGCTTGTTCATACGCCGCTCCTCAACGCTTTATTATATCGTCAAGGTCGCTAAGGCCCTTGTGCTTAGTGATAACGACAACGGAGTCGCCGGGCTGGATTGAATCGCCGCCGTGCGGCAGAATGATCTTTCCGCCGCGCGAAATGCAGATAACCTGCAGATCGTCCCGGAGCGCCAGCTGCGACAGCGGCGCCTTGGTGGTTTGAGAGTTTTCGCGCACACGGAACTCCAGCGCCTCTACCCTGTCCTCGTTCAAACGGTACAGCGTTTCAACGTTGCTTCCCATTGAATTTTGCATGGCGCGGATGTAACGCGCGATATATTCACCGGTGAGGGTTTTGGGGTTGATCACGCAGTCAAGCCCCAGGTTATTGATGATTGGGTCAAAGGACTCGTTGTTGATTTTTGTGATAACCTTTGCCTTGGAAACGCTTTGGATATACAACGAGATCAGGATGTTCTCCTCGTCATAGTCCATCAGCGCAGCTACGCCGCCGGCGCGGTCGATGCCTTCGCTGAGCAAAAGCTCCTGATCCATACAGTCGCCGTGGATGATGATCGCTTCGTGAAGCGAATCGGCAAGCTCCTGACAACGCTCGGCGTTGCGCTCAATGATTTTGACGGTTGTGCCTGCCTTGATGAGGCGCTGGGCAAGATAATACGAAACCTTGCCGCCGCCCAGCAGGATCACGTCGCGGCTTTTGCCGATATTGATGCTGGCTTTTCTGAAGAATCTTGCCGCGATCTCGGGCTTGGCAACCACCGATACCTTGTCGCCGCCCTTGATGACGGTTTCGCCGTTGGCGATGTATACCTCGTTTGCGCGCTCGACCGTGCAAACGCGGATCCTGCCTCTGAGCGTATCTATTTGGCTTATTTTTTTGCCGTCAACGGCTGAGCCGCTGGGGATCTCGACCTTGATAAGCTCCACTGCGCCCTTTGCGAAGCTGTCGATCTCAAGCGCGCCGGAAAAACGCAGAAGTCGGCTGATCTCGATCGCCTCGGTCAGCTCGGGATTGATCGACATTGAAAGTCCGAGCTGGTCTTTTACGCGATCCAAATCGCTGGTGTACTCGGGGCTGCGAACGCGGGCGATGGTATGAGGAACGCCGGCGGAACGCGCCATAAGACAGGTGTAAAGATTAACCTCGTCGCGCGCTGTCGCGGCGATGACCAGATCGGCTGTTTCGGCGCCTGCCTCGGACAGCACCTCAAAGGTAGCGCCGTTGCCCTCGATGCCAAGAACGTCGAGTGTTTCGGAAAGGCGGTTGACCGCCTTTCTGTTGTTGTCTACCACCGAAATGTCGTGTCCCTCGTCGTTTAGCTCTCTCGCAATTGAGGTTCCGACCTTACCGCAGCCGACAATTACTATTTTCATAATATTCTCCCAATAATAAGACATACGGGAGATTCACCATCTCCCGCGTATGATCTGTTTCAATAAATGATACACCAATAACCTGCAAAAATCAATATTATTTGCAAAAAAAGTTTATCTTTCCCGTGTTTTCTGTTATTTTGGTATTTAAAAATCCGTAATGATATGGTATACTATAATAGTATACAGTCATTCAAAAACGGTGACGCGATACGGGGAGGTTTTTCGATGAAACGCGAGGGATATATCAACTGGGACGAGTATTTTATGGGCGTGTCGCTGCTTGCGGCAAAGCGCAGCAAGGATCCCAACACGCAGGTCGGAGCCTGCATCGTTGACAAGGACAACATTATTTTGTCAACGGGCTACAACGGTTTTCCCTACGGCTGCTCGGACGATCTTTATCCGTGGGAGCGCACCGGAAAGGACACCAAATACAATTACGTTGTTCACGCCGAGCTGAACGCTATTCTGAACGCGCGCGGAAAGGATTTAAAGGGCGCAAAGCTGTATGTCGATTTATTCCCGTGCAACGAGTGCGCAAAGGCGATCATTCAGTCGGGTATTTCCGAGGTGGTGTATCTGTATGACAAATATGCCGATTCCGACGCCACCATCGCCAGCAAAAAAATGCTGACCTCGGCAGGCGTGAAGCTTACGCAGTTCAGCACCGACAAGGACAGCATTACACTGGAGTTTAACAAATCCTGATATTAATGCATAATGAATGCATTATAAAGCGCTTTCAGTCGTTGATGATGCGCCCTTTTTCCACATTTGGCTTGATGAAATGATTATATGAATAATCCCACAGCGCCGCCGATCCTTCGGCGGTGTTTTTGTTTCGGCAAAGGATCTGACTTAGCTTTACCGCGTGGCATACCCACTGGGCGCCGTCGGTGGCGTTGTTGAGCATGGCAGGCTGCACGTTGTCAAGCGCGCGCGCAAATTTTGCTTCGGGCGTTTTCCCTTCCTCAAATTCCTCCCAAAGCGCACGCAGCTTATCTCTTTGGTCGTCGGGCAGCAGGCTGTAGAGCCGATCCGCCGCTTTTTGTTCGCGCTCGCTTTGCGTGGAGAGAGCCTGCGCGTCATAGGCGTAGGTATCGCCTGCGTCGATTTCCACTATGTCGTGGATCAATATCATCGAGACGGTGCGCAATACGTCGATTGGCTCGTTTGCGTATTCGCTGAGCAAAATGCACATCAGCGCCATATGCCACGCGTGATCGGCGTCGTTTTCGTGCGCTTTGCCGTCGGAGAGCAGCGTTTGGCGTAAAATTGATTTCTCCTTGTCCGCCTCCAAAATAAACTCGAATTGCTTTTCGATCCTGCTTTTTTCCATATAGATCACCCGACATTATCATAGCACAAACGTGCCTTGCGCGCAAGCGTTGGGGACGCGCGAACCCGCCTTTGATAAGATTTATCAAAGGCGGGATGAAAAGCTTTATTTACAGCTGAAAAAAAGAGCCGACCCGAAGGTCAGCTCTTGTCATTCAGTTTACCAGCGGTCGTTAAGACGCGCTTTTACGGAAACGTTTTTAGCGGAAGCCTTGCGAGCGTTCTTTCTGCTGACCATCAGCAGGACAAACGCTACAGCGCCGAGCGCTACAGCCGCAAGAACAAGCCACAGCCAAATGTTGTTTGTCGTCTTGATTTGAGAGGTGCCGGCGGCAGGTACGATGTTGGCGGATTTTTCAAGCGCCTTCTCGGTTACCTCGTTTGCCTTTGCGACCGACTTGGAAGCGGCGGCGGTGTAATCGCTTGCAGGTGTGGTAGCGCCTACAACGCTTACGCTGTTGAACGCGGAAACAAGCGCGTCCTCAGCTGCCTGAACCTCCTCGGTTGTGACAACCTCTTCAACTACCGCAACGGGTTCCTCTGTTACGGTTTCTTCCGCAACGGGTTCCTCGGCAATTTCTGCCTCGGCAGGCTGATAAGCGACAGCATCGTCGCTGAAGAGCATTTCATAGGTGACGGAATCGACCGCACCGGTTGCTTCCAGACCGTTTGCCAGCTGGAAAGCGCTGACTGCTTCGGCAGTGATCTCACCGTAAAGACCGGTTGCTTCAAGATTGAAGTAACCAAGCTCGGCGAGCTTGCTTTGAACGGTAGCGACCTGGTCGCTGAAATCGCCGTCCTGAAGCATTACAAAGCCCTCGGCGGTTTCTTCCTCTGCGGGAGTTTCCTCTGCGGGAGTTTCCTCAGCGGGAGCTTCCGCAGCGGGAGTTTCCGCAGCAGGTGTTTCGTCAACTGTTACTGTCTTTTCCTCGGCAGGTTTTTCTGCCTTGGCGGCAGGCGCGTTGTCGGAATAGAGAACCTCTCTGTCCGAACCGGCGATGCCGTCAACCGTAAGTCCGGCGGCAGCCTGGAACGCTCTGAACGCTGCGTCGGTCAGATCACCGAAGTCACCGTCGATGGCGCCGTTATAATAGCCGAGTTCCGCAAGACGTGTTTGGATTTTAACAACTTCATCATCGTTTGAGCCTTTGCTCCAGACGGTAGGCCTGACCGACGAGGACTTCTGGGAGCTTGAAGAGGAAGATTTGCTGCTCGAAGAAGTACTCGCACCGGAAGGAGTCGTACTGGAATGACCCTTTG
>JBGUOX010000093.1:0-10295 GCA_045129995.1 Ruminococcus sp.
TGTGATGGAATTGGCAGACGTAGCGGACTCAAAATCCGCCGGTAGCGATACCGTACCGGTTCGAGTCCGGTCACCGGCACCAACAAAGAGGAATACCCAAAAGGGTATTCCTCTTTATATTTTACTTACGCACAGGTCACCGGCACCGGTTTGAGTGTTCATAACGATCAGTGTAATTGACTCTCAATCTTTTTAATCTGATTTGTATATGGTGAGCTTTTTTTTGGCTCACCTTTTTTAGCTTTTTTCCGTCACAAAAAACATCTTTTCACTTGATTCATTTTGTTTTTATGATATACTAAAGATATAATCAGTGAAAGAGGTTTTGAAATGAAAATACGTACAAAAATCACTGCGCTTTGCTGTTGCGCGCTGCTTTCCGTTCCGGCGGTGTTCGGCGCGGCGGCTGCGGAGCATCCGGCGCCCTACAGAGATACCATCAGCGTTGAAAAAATCAATTTTGCAAATCCCGATTTTATCCGCGGAATGGACGTTTCGTCTGTGATCTCCCTTGAGCAGTCGGGCGTTGTTTACCGCAACGAGGCAGGGGAGGAGCAGGACTTGTTCAAGATCCTCTCCGACAACGGAGTGAATTATATTCGCGTCCGTGTTTGGCTTGATCCGTATAACGCCGAAGGCAAAGGCTACGGCGGCGGCAACAACGATTTGGACAAGGCAAAGCAAATCGGCAAGCGCGCCGCAGACAACGGAATGAAGCTGCTGGTCGACTTCCATTATTCAGATTTTTGGGCGGATCCTGCCAAGCAAAAAGCTCCGAAGGCATGGGCAAATTACACCCTTGCGCAAAAGGAACAGGCGCTTTACAACTACACTCTTGATTCTTTAAACGAAATAAAATTCGCCGGCGCGGATATTGGTATGGTGCAGGTCGGCAACGAAACCACCTCAGGCATCGCAGGAGAATTTAGCAACGCCAACCGCGCAAAGCTGTTCGCTGCAGGCGCTGCGGCTGTGCGCGAGTTCGATGAAAACGTGATGGTCGCGCTTCATTTTACAAACCCCGAAAAGACCGCGACAATGAAGTGGATCGCCGACTATCTTGATCAAAACAATATCGACTACGATGTTTTCGCGACCTCCTACTATCCCTGCTGGCACGGCAGCCTGGAAAACCTGACCGATGTGCTCAACTATGTCGCCGATAAGTACGGAAAATATACGATGGTCGCCGAAACATCATATCCATATACTCTTGAAGATACCGACGGTCACGGAAACACCATCAGTTACTGGGAAAACAACACCGGCGACAATTTGCTTTGGGATTTCACCGTTCAGGGACAGGCGGACGAGGTTCGCGCTGTGATGAACGCCGTCAACAATGTTCACAACGGCAAGGGCATCGGTATGTTTTACTGGGAAGGCGCGTGGGTTTCGGTAGGCGATATTTCCGGCAAGACCGGCGACGCTTACACCGCGCAGTGGATAGCCAACAGCAAGCTTTGGGAGCAGTTCGGAAGCGGCTGGGCGTCCAGCTATTCTGTTGAATACGATCCCGACGACGCCGGAAAAAACTACGGCGGCTGCGCGGTTGACAATCAGGTGTTTTTCGACGCTGAAGGCAGGGCGCTGCCCTCGCTGCACGTGTTCCGCGACGTTTTAAACGGCACGGTTACGAACGACGTTCTGTCGGGCGACGTCAACAGCGATGGAAAAGTGACCATTTCCGACGTCACCGAAGTTCAGCGTCTGCTCGCCGATTTTACAGATCTTTCGCCCGAGCAGCGCCTCGCCGCCGACGTTGACCGCGACGGCAAGGTCACTGTTGATGACGCTACCGCTATTCAGCGGTATCTCGCTGAATTTATTGATCCGTATCAAGTCAATACGCTTCGTTAAGCCACCCAAACGCCCTGCGGTTTTCGCAGGGCGTTCCTGCGCGGGCAAAAAGCAAGTTTACTAAAAAAAGCTCCGTTGCGGACTGATTTCTGTCTTAACCTGCAAAATTTACCTATAATTCTAATATGGTAAAAAAATTTGACAATCTATATTATAATATAAACTGTATTGTTATTTATATTTCACCTGAAAAGGCGTATTTTTGGAGGAATTACAATGGAAAAGAAAGAGCTTATGTACGAAGGCAAGGCAAAAAAGGTTTACTCCACCGAGGATCCCGCTTACTGCGTTGTTTCCTATAAGGACGACGCAACCGCGTTCAACGGCGAAAAGAAGGGCACCATCGTGGGCAAGGGCGTTGTCAACAACCGTATGTCCAATTTTATGTTCAAGCTGCTCGAGGAAAAAGGCGTTCCCACTGACTTTGTTGAGGAGCTCAACGACCGCGACACCGTTCTCAAAAGAGTAGAGATCGTACCGCTTGAGGTCATCGTAAGAAACAAGGCAGCAGGTTCTTTCTCCAAGCGCTTCGGCGTTCCCGAGGGCACTCTGTTCAAAGCGCCCACACTTGAGTACTGCCTCAAGGATGACGCGCTGGGCGATCCCATGATCAACGACAGCCAGATCATCGCCATCGGCGCCGCCACAAAGGATGAGCTCGACACCATCGCAAAGTACACCATGAAGATCAACGAGGTCATGGTTGAGTTCTTCAAGCAGTGCAATGTTGACTTGATCGACTTCAAAATCGAGTTCGGCAGACTGCCCGACGGCACTATCATTCTCGCCGATGAAATTTCTCCCGACACCTGCCGCTTCTGGGATATGGACACCCAGGAAAAGCTCGACAAGGACCGTTTCCGCCGCGATATGGGCGGTGTTGAGGAAGCCTATGCCGAGATGATGAAGCGCGTAGGTCTGGACAAATAATAACACCCAACAACGATTAAACTTTCGGATGGTGAAATTTTGAGTACTTCTTTCGATCATTATTTCAACGAAGAACTACATGAAGAATGCGGCGTGTTCGGCGTGTTCAGCGACGGCACAATCGATCCTGCCTATGCCTGCTATAACGGACTTCTTGCTTTGCAGCACAGAGGTCAGGAAAGCTGCGGCATCGCTGTATCCGACGAAGGCGTTGTAGACTATTATAAAAATATGGGACTTGTAAGCGAGGTTTTCAACAACGACATCTTGAACTCGCTGCAGGGACAAATGGGAATTTCTCACGTTCGATATTCAACGGCAGGCGGCTCTGTGCTTGAAAATGCGCAGCCGCTTGTTATGCGTTATGTCAAAGGTACGCTCGCTGTCGCGCACAACGGCAACCTGACAAACGCCGTTGAGATCCGGCGTGAGCTTGAGCAGCGCGGCGCTATTTTCCAAACGACTATCGACAGCGAAGTCATTTGTTACCTTATCGCGCGCGCACGGCTTACCTGCCACAAGGTCGAGGAAGCCGTAATCGAAGCGATGCGCAAGATCCACGGCGCGTATTCGCTGCTGGTGATGTCGCCCCGCAAAATCATAGCGGCGCGCGATCCTCACGGTTTTCGTCCGCTTTGCCTTGGCAGACACAACAATTCGATCGTCGTTGCCAGCGAAAGCGCGGCGCTTGACGCCTGCGGCGCTGAGTTCGTACGCGACGTAGCGCCCGGAGAGATCATCGTGATCGACGGCGAGGGGGAAGACGGCTATCACAGCATCCGCCCCGATTTCGGCGACAAAAAGCACGCGGTGTGCATTTTTGAGCATATCTATTTTGCGCGCAGCGACTCAATGATCGACGGCGTAAGCGTTTACGAAGCCAGAAAGCAGGCGGGACGTATTCTTGCGCGCACCTATCCCGTCGAGGCGGATATGGTCATCGGCGTGCCTGAATCCGGCATCGACGCCGCTATCGGCTATGCCGAGGAATCCGGTATCCCGTATGAAAAAGCAATCGTTAAAAATTCCTATATCGGCCGCACCTTCATCAAGCCCTCTCAAAAGGAGCGTATGAAAAGCGTGCGCATAAAGCTTAATCCGATCGCCGACCGCGTGCGCGGAAAGCGCGTTGTAATGATAGACGACAGCATCGTGCGCGGCACCACTATCGACCGTATCGTCACCATGCTTCGCGACGCCGGCGCAAAGGAAGTGCATATGCGCATCAGCTCGCCGCCGTTTATGTGGCCGTGCTACTACGGCACCGACATCCCCTCGCGCGGAGAGCTTATTGCCGTAAATCACAGCATTGAGGAGATCACACGTCTCAGCGGCGCCGATTCGCTTGGTTATCTCCCGGTAGAATCCCTGCACGAAATGATCGGCTACGCGCCGATGGGCTTCTGTCAGGGCTGCTTTACGGGCGAATATCCTGCCGAAACCACAAAGATCACGCTTGAAGGCAAGGAACGCGGCGGTATGGACTACAGCGACAAGGAAAGCTGTCAGGGCAAAGAATGACAGCTCAGCCGTCATTCTTTTCGCTTCGTTTTGCGATCGATAAACAAACCGCGCTTTGACGTTAATTAAAAAGGAAAGGAAACGCCATGATAAAAGATACCTACGAATCTCCCTTGTCCGCGCGTTACGCGAGCAAGGAAATGAAATACATCTTTTCTCCCGACAAAAAGTTCAAAACTTGGAGAAAGCTTTGGATCGCTCTTGCGGAAGCGGAAATGGAGCTCGGTCTGCCCGTAACTCAGGCGCAGATCGACGAGCTTAAGGCGCACGCAGACGACATCAACTACGAGGTCGCCGTGGAACGCGAAAAGCTTGTCCGCCACGACGTAATGAGCCATGTTTACGCCTACGGCGTGCAGTGCCCCAACGCGAAGGGAATCATCCACCTCGGCGCGACCTCATGCTATGTCGGCGACAACACCGACATCATCATTATGACCGAAGGTCTGCAACTGATCCGCGACAAGCTGATCACCGTTATCCGCAACCTCTCAAAGTTCGCGGAGGATTATAAAGCTCTGCCCACACTGGCGTTTACACACTTCCAGCCGGCACAGCCCACCACCGTCGGAAAGCGCGCCACACTTTGGCTTCAGGAGCTGCTTATGGATCTTGAGGACGTTGAATACCAGCTTTCAAAGGCAAAGCTGCTCGGCTCCAAGGGTACCACCGGCACGCAGGCAAGCTTTTTGGAGCTGTTCGAGGGCGACCACGAAAAGTGCAAGGCGCTCGATAAGAAGATCGCCGAGAAAATGGGCTATCAGGCTTGCTTCCCCGTATCCGGTCAGACCTATTCCCGCAAGCTCGATTCCCAGTTCTTGAATGTTCTTGCGGGCATCGCGCAGTCCGCGGCAAAATTCTCAAATGACATCCGTCTGCTGCAGCACCTCAAGGAGATCGAGGAGCCGTTCGAAAAGAATCAAATCGGTTCTTCCGCAATGGCGTACAAGCGCAATCCGATGCGCAGCGAGCGTATCGGCTCTCTGTCGCGCTATGTGATGGTGGACGTTCTCAACGGTTATTTCACCACCGCTACCCAGTGGTTTGAGCGCACGCTCGACGATTCCGCCAACAAGCGCCTCAGCATTCCCGAAGCGTTCCTCGCGGTGGACGGAATCCTTTCGCTTTATGCCAACGTCGCCGACGGTCTGGTGGTTTATCCCAAGGTCATTGAGCAGCGCCTCAGAAAAGAGCTGCCCTTTATGGCGACCGAAAACATTATGATGGACGCCGTGAAAAAGCGCGGCGCCGACCGTCAGCAGCTGCACGAGCGCATCCGCGTTCACTCGATGGCGGCTTCCAAGGTCATCAAGGAAGAGGGCGGCGAAAACGACCTGCTGCAAAGGATCGCGGCGGACGAAGCGTTCGGCGTGACGCAGGAGGAGCTCGAAAACATTCTGCAGCCCGAAAAATACACAGGCAGAGCCAAGGAACAAACCGAGGACTTCCTCGCGGAGTGTGTGGCTCCCGTGCTCGAAAAGTACAAGGACGTTGCGTCCGATAAACCTGAAATCAATGTATAATGCACCAAACGGTTCATTATTGAATCTATAAAAAAGGAGAAACATCATGGTAAAAGCAATCGTAGGCGCCAACTGGGGCGACGAGGGCAAGGGTAAAATTACCGACGTACTCGCAAACGACAGCGATATGGTCATCCGCTTTCAGGGCGGCGCCAACGCAGGTCACACCATCATCAACGATTACGGTAAGTTTGCGCTGCATCAGCTTCCTTCCGGTGTCTTCCATCAGAATATCACAAACATCATCGGCAACGGCGTTGCCTTCAGCGTAGAGAACTTCGTTAAGGAAATGAAGGAGTTGACGGATCGCGGCGTTCCCGAGCCGAACATCATCATTTCCGACCGCGCGCAGATCGTTATGCCTTATCATGTCGCTTTCGACTGCTATGAGGAGGAGCGCCTGGGCAAAAATTCTTTCGGCTCCACAAAAAGCGGCATCGCTCCGTTCTATTCCGATAAATATTCAAAGATCGGTTTCCAGATCAACGAGCTGTACGATGATCCCGAATCTTTGAAGGAGAAGATCCATCACGCGCTCGAAATCAAAAACGCCACCCTGAAAAACCTGTATCACAAGGATCCCATCACCGAGGAAGAGGTCTTTGACAAGCTGATGGAGTACAAGGAGCAGCTGGCTCCCTATGTGGGCGACGCGTTTATGGTCGTTCACAACGCTTTGAAAGAGGGCAAAACCATTCTGCTTGAAGGACAGCTCGGTTCCCTTAAGGACACCGACTTCGGCATTTATCCCATGGTCACGTCCTCCAATACCATCGCGGGCTACGGCGCTGTGGGCGCAGGTATCCCTCCGTATGAGATCAAAGAGATCGTCACTGTTGTAAAGGCGTATTCCAGCGCGGTAGGCGCCGGCGAGTTCGTTTCCGAGATCTTCGGCGAAGAGGCTGACGAGCTGCGCAAGCGCGGCGGCGACGGCGGCGAATTTGGCGCGACCACAGGACGTCCAAGACGTATGGGCTGGCTCGATTTGGTTGCCACCCGTTACGGCTGTATGGTTCAGGGCGCTACGCAGGTTGCCTTTACCGTACTCGATGTGCTGGGTTATCTTGACGAGATCCCGGTTTGCGTCGGCTATGAGCTGGACGGCGAAGTGATCGACTATTTCCCGTCTACAACCAAGCTTAAGCGCTGCAAGCCTATTCTCAAAAAGCTGCCCGGCTGGAAATGCTCCATCAAGGGTATCAAAAACTATGACGAGCTGCCCAAGGAGTGCCGCGATTACATCGAATTTGCCGAAAAAGAGATCGGCGTACCGATCAAGATGGTTTCCAACGGCCCGTCCAGAACCGATATTATATACAGATAAGTTTTTCGGGCGCACCTGCGTGTGCGCCCTCACTTTATTTCAAAGAGAGGGAACACCATGAACGATACCGTAATTGTGCTGGATTTCGGCGGTCAGTATAACCAGCTGATCGCGCGCCGCGTGCGCGAATGTAACGTCTACTGCGAGATCCTGCCATACACCGTTGATATTCAAAAAATCAAGGATATGCATCCCAAGGGCATAATCTTTACCGGCGGCCCCAACAGCGTCTATGACTCTGCTTCGCCGCACTATTCGCCCGAAATTTTTGAATTGGGCGTCCCGATCCTCGGGATTTGCTACGGCTGTCAGCTTATGGCGTATTCTCTCGGCGGCAAGGTCGTTTCCGCAACGGACAATTCCGTCAGCGAGTACGGAAAGACCGAAACCGATTATAAAACTGATTGTGTGTTATTTGAAAATGTGCCCCAGAGCGGTGTTTCGTGGATGAGCCACCGCGATTATATAAATCAGGTGCCGGAAGGCTTCAAAGTCACCGCCGTCACCGCCCATTGTCCCGTTGCGGCAATGGCAAACGATGAAAAGAAGCTGTACGGCGTGCAGTTTCACCCCGAGGTCAACCATACCGAGTGCGGAAAGGAAATGCTTCGCGCGTTTCTGTATGATGTTTGCGGATGCACCGGCGAGTGGAGAATGGACAGCTTTATCGACTCCGCCGTGGCGCAGATCAAGGAGCAGGTCGGCGACAAGGGCGTTGTGCTCGGACTCTCAGGCGGCGTAGATTCCTCTGTAGCAGCGGCGCTGCTCAGCCGCGCCGTAGGAAAGCAGCTCACCTGTGTGTTCGTCGATCAGGGCTTGATGCGCAAGGATGAGGGAGATTTTGTCGAAAATACCTTCACCAAGCTGTTTGATATGAACTTTGTACGCATCAATTGTCAGGACGAGTTCCTTGCAAAGCTCAAGGGCATTTCCGACCCGGAGGAAAAGCGAAATGTCATCGGCACGGAATTTTATAACGTGTTCTGGAAAAAGATCCGCGAGGAATACGGCTCGGGATTCTTTGCTCAGGGCACGATTTATCCCGACCGCATCGAAAGCGGAAAAGGAGACGCGGCAAAGATAAAAACCCATCATAACCAGGTGGGAGTACCCAAGGATATAAAATTTGAGGGAATCATCGAGCCGCTTAAGGATTTGTTCAAGGATGAGGTTCGCGCCGTCGGCGAAAAACTGGGACTGCCGCACGAATTGGTATGGCGCCAGCCGTTCCCCGGCCCCGGACTCGGAGTTCGCGTTATCGGTGAAATAACCGCCGAACGCGTCAAAACACTTCAGGAAGCCGACGCGATCTTGCGCGATGAAATGGAAAAATGCGGCTATGCCAAAGAGTTGAGCCAGTTTTTTGTCGTGCTGCCGGGAGTCAAAACCGTTGGCGTAATGGGCGACGCGCGCACCTATGACGAGCTTGTAGCCATCCGCGCCGTCACCACTGACGACTTTATGACCGCCGACTGGGCAAAGATCCCATATGAGATCCTCGGCAGACTTTCCAACCGCATCATCAACGAGGTTGAGCACGTCAATCGAGTTGTTTATGACGTCACCAGTAAGCCGCCGGGCACGGTGGAATGGGAGTAAAATTCTAATTTGGAATAATAAAACAACACCGTCAAGTGGGATGATTCCGGCTTGGCGGCGCTTTTCTATTGCTATATTATCGGTTTTGTGGTAGAATTGATGTATAAACCAAATCAATTTGATTGTGAGAAATGGATATGACAGAAACAGAACTGATGAACGCCGGAGAACTGCATTTTTTTGATGATGAAGAAATCAATGCGCTGTCTTATCGTGCGCAGGAATTACTCGAACAATATAATAATACTGCCGCAAACGATGAAGGCACAAGAACAGAAATCTTAAAGAAATTACTTGGTAGAATAGATGGCTGGTGTGCTGTAAAGCCGCCTTTCCGCTGCGATTACGGCAAATTCATTGAGATTGGCGACGGTACATTTCTTAATTATGACTGTATTATTTTGGACGCTTGCAAGGTCAGAATCGGGAAACACGTTATGATCGGTCCCCGCACTTGTATTTACAGTGCAACACACCCTATCTATGCTCCCGTAAGGACAGCGGGTTATGATATCAGCAAACCCGTAACCATATGCGATAACGCTTGGCTGGGCGGCAATGTTGTTGTTAATCCGGGGGTTACGATCGGTGAGGGCAGCGTGATCGGCTCCGGCTCAGTTGTAACGAAAGATATTCCGGCTAATGTCATCGCTGCAGGAAATCCTTGCCGTGTGATTCGTGAAATCACAGAAGAAGATAAAAACTATTGGGAAACAAAGAGAGAGCAATACTTAAATTCGAGGAAAAATGATTCGTATCGGGCGAAGTAAGCAGGAATGCTTATGGAAGGTTGAAATAATACTATATGGATAAACCGAAATGGATTTTCTTTGATATAGGCTCAACGCTGGTAGATGAAAGCGCGGTCTATGAAAACAGAATCGAGGAAATAACGCAAAGTAATAATATCGCCAAAAATGAGTTTGTCGCAAAGGTTATACAGCGTGCTCAAACTGACCCAAGACCGATTATGTCGGTAGCAAAAGATTACGGAGTGAAGGTTCCTGCGTGGCGTCATGATTTAGAAGCCCTGTACCCTGACTCAAAAGAAGTATTGCAAAGGCTCAGCCAAAAATATAAAATCGGGATATTAGCAAATCAGGATTTCGGAACTGAGCAAAGATTAACGGATTTCAATGTACATCAATACATTAATCTTGTTATCGCCTCTGCCGAGGAGGGCGTTGCCAAGCCCGATTTGCGAATCTTCCAAATTGCACTTGACCGTGCAAATTGCAAGCCAGAAGAAGCGGTAATGATCGGTGACAGAATCGACAACGATATTATCCCTGCCAACAAAATCGGAATGACAACCGTGTGGATCAAACAAGGATTCGGAAGTTACGCAGAGCCGAAAACAGCAGAAGAACAACCCGATTATATAGTCAATAGTTTAGCGGAGATAACAGAATTATTTATGTGAGATTATGAACATTACATACAGAAAACTAACTAAAAATGATCTTGATATATTTATCAAAATGCGCATTCATCAACTGCGTGAGGAAGGTGCAAAGGATGAAATTGACCTTGAGCCT
>JBGUOX010000094.1:0-13848 GCA_045129995.1 Ruminococcus sp.
TTCGGCGTCCGTAGAATACTCTATCGTTCCGTCCCAGTTCGCTTTATTATTACCGGTTTTGATGCTGAATGCCTCCGTGCCGGTAAAGGTCAGGTAAGACGCGGCTGCGGGCGCGGGATCATCGCCGTAGTCAGTAGCGCTCGCGGTGAGCGGAACGATAGCGCACACGCCGACGATCATCAGGATCGACAGCAAAATGCTTATTGTTCTTTTAAAAGTTTTTTGCATAGAGATTCCTCCGTTTTAAATTGAAAATTATCTTTTAAATTTGTATTGCATTGCTAATTTGTTTTAATCACTGACCGCGTATCCTTCGATACCAAACATCGGCACATCAAATCGGAATCAAAAATGAAAGCCGTAAATGATTTCCGCACGGGCTTTTGTTATCTTTTCCGCCTGATTTGCCGAACAAATACAGCAAAAAGGTGACAAAATAATAATTTATACAGTTTTTTCTCACAAGAAAATATAATATAAATTGCAAATATTATAACATATTTTTATATAGATTTCAAGAAGGTGTGACAGAATGGTACCTCCTGAACGCTTTCGAATTTATTTGGAAAAATCCCGATTCAGCATAACGTTCAATAGCTGCAGGACGAAGGATCATGTGTAAAAAAACCGGCTCAACGTATGAACGCTGAACAGGTAAAGATAATTATTTATGCAAACTTGTCCGCAAGCAGATCGCTCATCTGATACATTCCTGCTCCCTGTGAGGAAAGGAACAGCGCGGCATTGACAGCGCCCACGGCGAAAACCTGCTTGGACTGCGCCTGATGCGTAACGGTTACGACCTCGTCGTGACCTGCAAAGATCACCTCGTGTTCGCCGACTATAGTGCCGCCGCGAACGGAATGGATTCCGATCTCATTTTTTGAACGCTTTTTGCGGTAGGAGTGGCGGTCATAAACATACTGCGGCTCCTTTTCAAGCGTGTCCGAAACAGCGTCGGCTATCATCAAAGCGGTGCCGCTTGGAGCGTCCACCTTAAGATTGTGATGCTTCTCCACGATCTCAATGTCAAAGCTGTCGCCGAGTACCTTTGTTGCCTGCTTTGCAAGCTCGATCAGCAAATTGATACCGAGCGACATATTGCCGGAATAGAACACGGCTGTCTTTTCGCTTGCCGCCTTTATTTTTGCGACCTGCTCCTGTGAATAGCCGGTGGTGCAAATCACGCACGGCACGCTGTTTTCAAGCGCATATGCCAGCATTCCGTCAAGCGCCGCCGGATTTGAAAAATCAATGATCACGTCCGGCTTGTCCGTTGCTTCTTCAAAGCTTTTATAAACCGGAAAATCATATTTGCTTTCGCCGAACGCGTCTATGCCGAACAGCGCTTCGCAGTTTTCGTTTTCTTTAACTGCTTCCGCCACAAAGCCGCCCATTTTTCCGTTGCAGCCGACAACGGCAATCTTTGTCATGGTACTTCCCCCTTAAAAATCAGGGCGGACACCGTGATCCGCCCTTCTTAACCGATTAATTATTTTACATACTTGTCAAGCAGGTCGTACTTTGCAAGACAATCCTTGAGGTTGTGATAGCCGGCAACGCTCATGGGAACAAGCGGAAGCCTGCACTCGCCTGCGTTGAAGCCAAACAAATTCATCGCGGTCTTTACCGGGATCGGGTTTACGTCGCTGAACATAATGTTCATCAGCTCGATATAGTGGAAATGAAGCTTCTGAGCCTCCGCAAAATCGTTTTCCAGGCAAAGGCGGCATATCTCGTGCATTTCTACCGGACAAATATTGGCGAATACTGAGATTACGCCTAAAGCGCCCAATGACATAAACGGAACGGTCTGGTCGTCGTTGCCGGAATAGATGTCGAGCTTGTCGCCGCAAAGCGAACGGATAAGAGCGACCTGGGAAATATCACCGCTGGCTTCCTTAGCCGCGACGATGTTGGGATGCTTGCACAGCTCGGCATAGGTCTTGGGCTGGATATTGCAGCCTGTGCGCGAGGGCACGTTGTAAAGAATGATGGGCAGATCGACCGAATCCGCGATTACGTTGAAGTGCTTTACCAAGCCTGCCTGTGAGGTTTTGTTGTAATAGGGCGTCACGGTCAGCAGCGCGTCAATGCCGTACTGCTGCGCAGCCTTCGACAGCATAACAGCCGTAGAGGTGTCGTTGCTGCCGGTGCCGGCGATGACCGGGATCCTGCCGTTGATCTTTTCGGCGACAAAGGACAGCACCTCGCAGTGCTCCTTTTCCGACAAGGTGGCAGCTTCGCCTGTTGTTCCGCAGGCGATGATCGCGTCGGTTTTGTTAGCTACATGAAATTCCAGCAGATCAGCCAGAACTTCATAGTTTACGGAACCGTCCGAATGCATCGGCGTGATAAGCGCAACGCCGGAACCTGTAAAAATATGGTTAGCCATAATATGCCTCCGTTAAATGTTAATCCATATAACCTTCCGCGCAAAGAAGCTCTGCCAGCAGCACTGCGCCGCCTGCCGCGCCTCTAAGCGTGTTGTGCGACATACAAACAAACTTGTAGTCATACTGCGTATCTTCTCTGAGTCTGCCGACAGATACCGCCATACCGTTTTCGAGATTTCTCTCGGACTTGATTTGCGGACGGTCGGGCTCGGTGAAATAATGGAGGAACTGCTTGGGCGCGCTGGGAAGCTCCAGCTCCTGAGCTCTGCCCTTGTAGTTTTCCCAAATGTTGATGATCTCCTCAACCGAGGGCTTTTTTACACCGTCCTTAAAGGACATAAACACAGCCGCTGTGTGGCCGTCGGAAACGGGAACGCGCAGGCACTGAGAAGTGATGGCGATGTCGTCGGTGGGAACGATCTCGCCGTTCTCGATGCTGCCCCAGATCTTGAGCGGCTCCTTCTCGGACTTTTCTTCTTCGCCGCCGATGTAAGGAATAAGGTTATCTACCATCTCGGGCCAGGTCTTGAAGGTTTTGCCAGCGCCGGAAATAGCCTGATAGGTGCAGGCGAGAACCTTGTCAACGCCGAGCTCCTTCAAAGGAGCGATAGCGGGAACATAGCTTTGCAGCGAGCAGTTTGACTTGACCGCCACGAAACCTCTTTTTGTGCCGAGACGCTTTCTTTGAGCTTCGATGATCTTGATGTGATCGGCGTTGATCTCGGGGATCACCATAGGAACGTCAGGTGTAAAACGGTGGGCCGAGTTGTTGGAAACGATCGGACATTCCGCCTTTGCGTACTTTTCCTCAAGCGCGCGTATCTCGTCCTTCTTCATATTGACGGCGCAGAAGCAGAAGTCGACCTTGGAAGCGACCTCTTCTACATTATCGGCGTCAAGGATCACCATATCCTTATACTTTTCGGGAAGCGCAACGGTCATATGCCATCTGCCTTCAACAACCTCGCCGTATTTTTTTCCGGCGCTTCTTGAGCTTGCCGCCAAAGCAGTTACTTCAAACCAAGGGTGATTTTCAAGCAGCAGCGCAAAACGCTGACCGACCATACCTGTGGCTCCGATGATTCCGACATTAAACTTTCTCACTGTTGATTCCTCCGATTGAAACAATTTTGAAAAAACGGTTGCCAGATCAGAAAAAATATACTATGATAGTATAAGCACCGAAAATTCCTGCAACCGCAAGATGTAGGATGATTTCCAAATTACCCTACTATATACTATATCATTTTCAATGATTATTGTCAATTATTTTTGCACACGGATTTTCATCAATTATTCATTCAGAAAGGTTTTTGTTATGAAAACAAGCGATTTTTATTATGAACTGCCAAAAGAGCTGATAGCGCAGACTCCGGTCGAGCCGCGCGACCACTCCCGTTTGCTTCTGCTTGACCGTAAAACGGGCGAAGTCACACACCGGCATTTCTATGATATTATTGATTATTTGAACGAGGGCGATTTGATAGTCGCCAACGATTCGCGCGTTTTGCCTGCGCGTATCTTCGGAACAAAGGATCCGACCGGTGCGCGCGTTGAGTTTTTGCTGCTGAAACAAATCAGCGGCAACCGCTGGGAAACGCTTTGCAAGCCCGGCAAAAAAGCTCGCGAGGGCGACGCTTTTACATTTGGGGACGGACTTCTGCGCGCCACCGTCGCGGAAGTAAAGGATGACGGCAACCGTGTGGTGGACTTTGACTGCGACGAAAGCTTTTTTGCCGCGCTCGACAAGATAGGTCAAATGCCTCTGCCTCCCTACATCACCGAAGAGCTTAAAGATAAGGAACGCTATCAAACGGTCTACAGCCATGAGTTAGGCTCTGCCGCAGCTCCGACAGCCGGACTGCATTTTACAAATGAGCTGATGGACAAAATACGCGCAAAGGGCGTTAAGATAGCCTATGTTACCCTGCACGTCGGTCTTGGCACATTCAGACCTGTCAAAACGGACGACGTTACAAAGCACAAAATGCACAGCGAGCATTATGAGATCCCCGCCGAAACCGCAAGGCTGATAAACGAAACAAAGCAAAACGGCGGCAGAGTCATCGCCATCGGCACAACGTCCTGCCGCACGCTCGAGAGCGTTGCGACGCAGTTCGGCGAGATCAAACCCTGTGAAGGCTTCACCGACATTTTTATCTATCCCGGTTATCGGTTCAAGGTGCTCGACGGACTTGTTACAAACTTTCACCTTCCCGAAAGCACTCTTATTATGCTTGTGTCCGCCTTTGCAGGATATGACAATGTGATGAACGCTTACAAAATTGCCGTAAAAGAAAAATACAGGTTTTTCAGCTTTGGTGATTGTATGTGCATTTTATAAGTGTAATATGCGCATAATATATTGACATTGATTATTTGTTGAGATATAATAAGTGTAAAGAATAACAAGGAGTTGATACTATGGCAAAAGTCAGTACAAATATAAGTATTGATGCAGATATAAAAAAGCAGGCACAAGAGCTCTTTGCTGAACTGGGTATGGATTTGTCTACAGCGATCAACATTTTTATTCGTCAATCTATAAGACAACACTCCATTCCCTTTGAGATCACTGCCGATATTCCTAATAAAGAAACGCGAGAAGCGATCGCAGAAGTCCGGCGTATGAAAAAAGACCCAACTATCGGCAAAGCGTATGATGATGTTGATGTTATGTTTGAGGAATTGCTCTCATGAAATATCGCCCAAAACCAACTTCAAGATTTCAAAAGGACTTAAAGCGCATACAAAAACGCGGTTATCAAATCCAACTCATTAAGGACGTCGTGCGCAAGCTTTCCGACGGAGAAACGCTTGAAGCGAAATATAAAGACCATTCGCTGTCAGGCGAATATGCAGGTTGCCGTGAATGTCATATCACCCCCGACTGGCTTCTGATATACGAAATCTATGAAGATGAATTGATACTATATCTAACCCGAACCGGCACACACAGCGATTTATTTTGAGCGGCGTTTTTCTGCGCCGCTTTTATCCTGCTTTATCTAAACGAAAGGATGACTGTATTATGAGTGAAAGAGATTACGCAAAAAGTATTATTGATATTATTCCCGAGGAACATCTGGGAGAAGTCATTGAGTATATGCTGAGCCTGTCGGACACCGAATATGACGAAAAAAAGTTTAAGCTTGTTTCCGGGCATATTCTTGAGAAATATCACAAGGCGTTTGAGGAGTTGGCAAAATGATTAAATTCAGCCAAGAAAAAGTGTTGCTCCTGCATCAGCTGATCGCGCAGGAAACAGGCGGCGACGCCGGAGTAAGGGATTACGGACTACGAAAAAATACTGAAATGGATAAAAGGATTTGAGAACAATAGAGGGTGATCTTCCATTATATCCTGCGTCCCGTAAGCTTTGGTGACGCGATGTTTATTTCCGGGGAGGAATTATGTTCAAACTGATAAAAACCGAAAACAAAGCGCGGCGCGGGGAATTTGTTACGCCGCACGGCACGATACAAACGCCTGCGTTTATGAATGTGGCGACCTGCGGCGCAATCAAAGGCGCGGTATCCGCGCTTGATCTGAAAAATATAAAATGTCAGGTGCAGCTTTGCAACACCTATCACCTGCACCTTCGCCCCGGCGACGGTCACGTGAAGGCGCTTGGAGGCTTGCACCGGTTCACACGCTGGGACGGCCCCATCCTGACCGACAGCGGCGGCTTTCAGGTCTTTTCCCTTGCCAAGCTTCGCAACATCAAAGAGGAAGGCGTGTACTTCAACTCTCATATCGACGGCAGAAAAATCTTTATGGGGCCCGAGGAAAGTATGACGATCCAGTCAAACCTCGGCTCAACAATCGCTATGGCTTTCGATGAATGTGTGGCAAACCCTTCCCCCTACGAATACACAAAAAAGAGCGTTGAGCGCACCACACGCTGGCTTAAGCGCTGTCAGGCAAAAATCGCGGAGCTGAACGCCGGCGAAGGTACGATCAATCCTCAGCAAATGCTGTTCGGGATCAATCAGGGCGGCACCTACACAGACTTGCGAGTTGATCATATGCAGGAAATCGCGGAGCTCGATCTTGACGGCTATGCCATCGGCGGTCTGGCTGTCGGCGAACCGACAGAGGTGATGTATGAGATCATAGAGCAGGTCGAGCCGTACGCGCCGAAAAACAAGATCCGCTATCTGATGGGCGTCGGCACTCCCGTAAATATTCTGGAAGCCGTTCACCGCGGCGTTGACTTGTTTGACTGCGTTATGCCAAGCCGCAACGCGCGTCACGGACAGCTGTTCACATGGGATGGCGTGCGCAACCTTAACAACGCAAAATACGAGCTGGATTCCTCGCCTATTGACGAGCATTGCGACTGCCCTACGTGCCGCAATTTTTCACGTGCGTATCTGCGTCACCTGCTGAAAAGCGGCGAAATGCTCGGAATGCGGCTGGCGGTAATACATAATCTTTACTTCTACAATAACCTTACAGAGGTCATCCGTCAAAAGCTGGATGATGGTTCATTTGAGGATTTTTACCGAGAACAACGAGAAATACTCGGCGTAAGGATATAAATTTATGCAAAAAAACACTTGAAAGAGAACTTCAAAACTGATATAATACTGAATGTTGTGTTTATTACAATAAGAAAAATGATTATAAACTGGAGGTTATTATGAACGGCGGCATGATAGGAATGATTGCGATTTACGCAGTCATCATCGGTTTGGTTTACTTATTCCTGCTCAGACCTAACTCAAAAAAGAAAAAAGAAGAAGCTGCAATGCGCAACAATCTTGAGATCGGCGATGAGATCACAACCATCGGCGGCATAGTTGGCAGAGTTGTGGCGATCAAGGACGAAGAGGACGCGATCGTTATCGAAACCGGTTCGGACAGAGTAAAAATGAAATTCAGAAAATGGTGCATCTCTTCGGTTGACACCGTAAAGGAACTTCCCAAGACAGAAACCGAAAGAAAAGGTCTTTTCAGCTTTGGAAAAAAGAAAAAAGAAGAAGCTAAAGACGAATGATTCAGCATAAAACAAACCGCTCCCGAATATAATGCAGCAGCTTTATATTCGGGGGATTTTTTATGTCAGATAAAAAACGGTTGTTCAAAGCAGTTGCAACAGGCGCGTTTTGCGGAATTATTGCCGGCATCCTATTGATTTGCCTGTTTGCAGGCGTGATGCTGAAAATCGGTCTGCCGAGCGGCTCTGTTATAGACGCGGCGCTTGCCGTAATTATCGGCGTCGGGGCGTTTGTCGGAGGGTTTATTGCCGCAAAGCGAAACAAAGGCGCAGGACTTGTCGCCGGCGCGTTAACAGGCGTTGCGATTTTTTTGCTGCTGGTCGTTGCCGCCGCCGTCCGCAACACGGCGGACCTGACCTGCTGGTTTCCGATCAAGCTTGCCTCTGCCGTTATCGGAAGCTGCCTCGGCGGCATTTTGGCAATGCGCGAAAGAAAACATACAAATTTTTAGCACCGATACCGTAAGGTGATCGGTATAATGGGATAACAGCCGTTTTTTGGAAAAATACGGCTGTTATTTTGTATAGCTGCAATAATTTTGCAAAAACAGTGGAAAAACGCAGACAAATGTGCTATAATAGTTGGGAATATAAGATATAATAGGAAAATAATGTAAATCACAATAAAAAAGGAGACACTACTATGGCAAAGCTTAAGCTCCCCGAAGCGCTGAAGGCTTGGAAGGTTGTTTCAGCGTTACCCGACAAAAACGGTTATCCCTCCTATAACGTCATTCTTACGGAATTTGACGGCACAAAAACAAAGGCGGTAATGACCGTTATCGACTATGAAGGCGACGATTACAACAGCGATAACGTGGACTTTATTACAGAAGAAACGGCGTTTGTTAAAAATGTCATCAAGCTGCACGGCGTAAGCAATTACATTGACGCGGTCGTTGACAACAAGCCTGCCAAAAGCAAAATCACGCTTTATCTGCTGACGCAGGATCTGCCTTCCTTCGCGGACAGCTCAAAAGGAAAAACCGCATCGGAAAACGAAATCCTCGATTTCGGCTTGAAAATCAGCGAGCAGCTTGACAAGCTGGAACAAAACAATATTCTTCACGGCAACCTTAAGCCCGAAAACATTTATGTAACACCCGACGGCAATTATCTGCTGGGAGGCTTTACGGCTTTTGAAAACAACGCGCAGGATGTTGCTTTTGCCGCTCCGGAGATCGTTTCAAACGCTCAGCCGGACTACACCACCGATATTTACTCTCTCGGTCTGATGATGTATACGATGGCAAACGACGGAAAGCTTCCCTTTGAAAACGAAGCAAACGCCGCCGAAGCTGTTGAAAAGCGACTTTCAAAAGCGCCGGTCAGCGCGCCGGCAAACGGAAGTGAAAAACTGAAAAGCGTTATTGTAATCGCCTGCCAGCCCGAAAACAAAAACCGCTGGAAGAATGCCGGCAATATCAAAAACGCCCTCTCCTCCATCAAATCGGAGCTTCCTGCTCAGGCGCAGCCCGCAAGCAACGTTATCATTCCCGAAAGCACAGATTTTGAAAGCAACGTTTTCGAGGAATTTGCTTTTGACGAGCCCGAAGAGCCGCAAACTTTTGAACAAGAAAACAGCAAAGCGCCTGCTGTGGCAGCAGCCGCAGCGGCGTCTGCGATCCTCACCGGCGCCGCTGTTACAGGCGCAGCCGCACAAGCCGATACGCCGGAAACACCCGAAACACCGGCGGAAGCCTTTAACGCTTCCGAACAGCCTGTTCAGCCGAAAGCTCCCGAGGCAAAGCCCTCGCCCGTTCCCGAAAACGAGATCGACAACCGCGTATTTGATGAATATGAGGTAGCGACCAAGGTGTTCAACATCAACGACGCAGTTAAAAGCGGCGAAAAGGATTACGGTGACTTTTTTGACGAAGAACCCGTTAAGGAAGAAGCTCCTGCCGTTGCCGACCCCGTTGCCGCTGTTTTTCCGCAAACGACTGACGACCACTTTAACGACAACGCTTTTTACGGTACCCCTCAGGAGGATGAACCGGAGCAGGAACAGGAAAAGACCAACCGCACAGGAATCATTGCTCTTATTTTAGTTATCCTGGCGATCCTGCTTGGACTTGCCGCTTACGGCGTATTTGCTTATCAGAACAGCTGGTTCCCGTTTAACGGCAACAGCAACAGCAGCAAAAACACAACCGAAGCCACAGCTGCCGACAACGCGGTTACCCCCGCGGCAACCGAAGCCGCTTCGGCGCCTGCAACCACCGCTCCGTCTACCTCCTCAACCGCGCCTACAGGCGCTGATTCCACAGCGGAGATTTACCCCGTTGACGTTACCGGTTTCTTCTATGACTACGCGACCGACGTTTTGGAAGCCCAGGGCTATGCCGTTGTCAGAAACTATGAGTACAATAATAATGTGGATGAAGGCATTGTTTACGAAATGTCCGTTGACATCAATAAGCCGCTCGCAAAAGGCAGCACCATCACTCTGACGGTATCAAAGGGCAGTGAATCCGGCAACAGAACCTCCGACGAAAGCAGCAGCGACTCCGAAAACAGAGACGAAAGCCGCAGCGACAGCGATTCCGGCAGCAGTGATAACGGAAACGAAGGCGAAAGCAACAGCGACTCCGACAGCGGCGAAAGCGTTGAACAAACCGCGCAAACGCGCAACAGCGCGGCGCCCTCCTCAAATACAAGGACAGCCGCCATCAGCACGCCTGCCGCTTCCGGAAACTCGAACAACACAAGCTATATGCGCGTAAGCACAAACAGCTCCGACACCGCCAACAACTTCAGCCCTTATAAAAACAACACCTCTTATCTTACCGAGGATGAAGTGAATAAGATGAGCCGTGAAGAGCTTAACTACGCGCTGAATGAGATCTACGCGCGCAGAGGAAGGATTTTTCAAACCGCTTCCCTTGCATCATATTTTAATTCCCAATCGTGGTACAAGCCTTTGTACAATGAGGCTGAGTTCTATGACAACATCGTCTTTAACGACTATGAATCCAAAAACGTAGACTTGATCCGCAAGGTCCAGGAACAAAAAGGATACTATTGATTTCGCGTATAAAAGACTCCCGAATTAGTCCTAGCTTCAAAACACGAACAAGGGGATTTGAATGAAAGAGAAAATTCTTAAGGTTTTGAAAAGCAGCATTTTGTTCGCTTTTCTGCTCAACGCGTTTTTTCTGACGCTGTGTGTGATTTTCACCTCATTCACCTATGAAACAACCGTTGATTATTACAATTCAATATACATCTGCCGCGACCATATTTACGCCAACGCAAATATCAACTATATCCTGGCTATGCTCATCGGCACGGTGCAGTATGTCTTTCCCGATATTAACTGCTTTGTTGCCTTTGAGGTCTTGGCTTCGTTCGCGGCGTTTGTGTCGATCACCTTTGTCTTTGCCGACAAATACAACAAGCGCAAGGCGTTTGTGTTTGCGACCGTACTGAATATTATGTTCGCGCTGCACCATTACACCAACGTTGACAGCACGCGCACCGCCGCGCTTGTTTGCGCGGCAGGCTTTTTGCTGATACTGCTGGCGATCTATCAAAAGCGCTACAGTCTTTCCTGCTGGATGGGCGTTTTGGTGCTGATACTCGGCTCGTTCCTAAACATCGCCTACTTTTTCATAGCTCTCGGCTTTGCGGTCGCGTTTTTCTTTGGAGATTTGATAGCCAAAAAGAAATACCGTCTTCCCTTCCAAAAGCTTTTCTGGTACTTTCGCCCGTTTTTGCTGATGTTCCTGTTTGTTTCGCTGTTATCGGTCGGCTTCTACCAGTTTTCCGTATCGGTCAACAACGCAACGGAACAAACAAAAACCTATTACGAATACACCACAACGAAAAGCGTGGTCGATCTGCTGCCTTTTCCCGATTACACCGAGCATTTTGATGAATTTAAGGCTGTAGGGATCGAGGATCAGTCAGACTATGAAATGCTGAAAAACGGCTACTATGACGCTGACACCGCTCTTAACACAACGGCTTTGAAGGCTGTTCAGCAAATGCAGCTTAAGGACAAGCCCATAACTGTCGGCAATACCATTCTTTCGGTGTTCACGGATAACTATGAGGAGATTTTGCATCTGAACCGATCCATCATCGTTATCGCCGTATATTTGACGCTTTCTTTGGTTTTTATTATTTATCACAAAAACCGTTTTTCCTTTTTCCCTCTGTTTTATTTTATTGTAGGCTGCATATCCAGCTTTGTGATTCGGTTTTTCTTCAGCAGCAGCGAAAATTACACCTACGGCGTTTGGGTGTTTATGGTGACCATGCTGCTCAATTCATTTAACTTTGAGCTGCACCGTCGGCAAAAACCTGCGTCGACGCTTAGAACGCACAACGGTTATTTGATTTTGTCCTGTCTTGTCATTCTGGCGATGGCGGGTATCAACGGTTTTGTTTTCTATCAAAACCGTACCGTGATCCCCGAGAAGAACAGCGCACGTTTTTTGTTCCTTGAAATCGAGCGCAACCCGGATTACTATTATGTGATGGATCCTGCCACTAAAGCAAAGTTCATTAAGAACACCGAAAACTATCAGCACCCGATGTGGGGCTTCCGCGATGAATATCTGGACAATGTTGACGACTTCGGCTTCTTCCACAATGAGCTTACGATGCGTCGCAGAAATATGCCGCAAAATATTTATCACGCCGTTTTGACAAACAAAAAGGTGTTCGTCATCGACAATAACATTGTATTCAAAAAGGAAAAGTATTTTACAAATCATTATTCGCTAAGCAAATCGCGTGTTTACTATGAACCTGTCGCCGAGCCAAGCGGATACAAGATCTATAAAGTAAGCCAAGAAGAAACCATAAACTGAACCGAAGCCGGCTCAATGACTCATTTTGAGTTTTGAGCCGGTTTTTTACTTATCCTGTTACGCGTTATTGACAACCCAAAGAAATAAAGCTACAATAAAAGTAACTCAAAAAGGGAGATGAGGTTTTGAAAAAATGTATCGCGCTTGTTGTTTGCGCTGCGCTTCTGCTCTCGCTTTTCAGCGGCTGCGCAGGCAAATCGGATGAAAAAAACAAAGGCACCTTCACGCTGATGGTATATATGGTCGGCTCGGATCTGGAATCAAAATATATGGCGGCAAGCAACGACTTGTCGGAAATGCTGGATTCCGATTTATCGCTTGACAACGTAAATCTTCTGGTATATACCGGCGGCTCTAAAATGTGGTATGCCGACGTTCCGAGCGACGCCAATGCGACTCTTCTTATGAAGGAGGACGACGGCAAAAAAACATTTGAGCAGATCGAAAAGACCGATGAGCTGAAAAATATGGGCGAAGCGGAAACGCTGAGCGGCTTTTTGCAGTACGCCTATGACGAATACAGCGCCGATCATTACGGCTTGATATGCTGGGATCACGGCACCGGACCGCTGGGCGGCTTCGGCAGCGACACTCAGTTTATGGGCGATTCCATCGAGCTTTCGGAATTAAACGACGCGCTTAAGAACTCGCCGTTCAACGATGAAAAGCTTGACTTCGTCGGCTTTGACGCGTGCCTTATGTCGTCAATTGAGGTCGCCGACACGCTGAGCCCGTACGCAGATTATATGATCGCATCGCAGGAAACCGAACCGGGCGACGGCTGGAATTATTCTTTCCTTGAAACGCTGAACGACAGCTTTGACACCGAGGAGATCGCGGACAGCATAATCTCGAGCTATTATTCTCACTATGAGGAACAAAAAAGCGAAACCTTCTCCCCCGATCTTACGTTGTCCTGTTTGGATCTGTCCAAGACCGGCGAAATGACCGAAGCGATGAACACTCTGTTTTCCGCGATGGAAGGCACGCTGAACAGCGGTTCCTATCAGCGCCGCGCTGTCAAGCGCTCGGGGCTGAAATCCTTCGGCGAAAGCGGCTCGCGCGGCTGGAGCCTTGATATGGTCGACTACGGCAGCCTGATCAGCGCGTGCGAAGACGATTTTGAAGAAGAAGCCGCCGCCGCAAAGGAAGCGTTTGACAGCTTTGTTGTGCTGAACAAAACAAATATGAACGACGCGGGCGGCGTTTCAATTTACTATCCCTATAACGGCTTCCAGCTCTTTGCGAAAAAGGGTGTTGACAAGTACAAAAACTTTTACCTTTCCGAAGGCTATAAAAGCTATATGGACACCTACACGCGCACATGGTCGCAGAGCTGGCTGAAATCCGACAACACCGTGGACACGCAGTCGGAAGCTATTTCCGGCAGCAATACCGAGCAAACCGGCGAAACGCTGACTGTTAAGCTGACCGACGAGCAAAAGAAAAGCTTTTCAAAGGCATATCTGAACATTTTCCGCAAAGATTCTTATGTCAAGGACTTCTATATCCCGGCGCTGTATCACGTGCAGGTTTCTCCCGACCAAAGCGGTGATATAGTTATCAGCGCCGGCGCAAAAATCCCCACAATAAACGGCAATATCCCCTTTGCGCTGAAGGAGCTGTCCAA
>JBGUOX010000095.1:0-5312 GCA_045129995.1 Ruminococcus sp.
TATATTTAGGGGTATAGCTCAGTTGGTAGAGCAGCGGTCTCCAAAACCGCGTGCCGAGGGTTCAAGTCCTTCTGCCCCTGCCAAACCGATAGTCTTAAAAATGGCTTATTTAAGCCGTTTTTAAGACTTTTCTTTTTGTTCCGTGCTGTTCTGATGCTTGGCGAATGGGTCAAAAATCCTCGGTTTGGGGTTTATTTGGTGTTTATGGGTATCGGGTTATACAGAGAGTTATTGAGATTTGCGGCGGGATTTTGGCTGATTCATTTAGTGCCGTCCGCTTGCTTTTTTGACTTTGCCGCTGTCGACTTCTGAATAAAACCCATGAAAAAACCGCTGTCGTGATGGCAGCGGTTTTGTTCGTTATACGGCGGCTTTTGTCTTTTGCTTTGAAAAAATATCCTCTATCTTTTCGGCGGCAGTGTCGTCGGCGGATTGAATCGCGTGGGCGTAGACCCTGCCGGTTGTGGCGGTGTTGGAGTGTCCTAACCGCTTGGATACCGTAGTGATCGGCACGCCGGCGGCGAGCTGCAACGTGGCGTTGGTATGTCTGAGCGAGTGCAGCGTAATGAAAGGGATCTCCGGGTGCTGCTTCATAAACTTGGAAAACCAGCTCGACACGCTGTCGGGCTTGAGCGGCTTGCCCTCCGGATTCGTGAACACATAATCCTCTGTTCCCTTCCAGTAGGAGCCGAGCGATAGGCGCTGCTCCATCTGCGCGACTTGGTGCGCGCGCAAATCATCAAGCGTAGTCTGCGGCAGTCTGATCACGCGCTCGGAGCTCTTGTTCTTCGGCTTGTCCTCAAAGATACCGCGCTTTGGAAGAAACTGTATCGTGCGGCAGATTTTCAGCGTTCCCTTTTTGAAATCGATATCCGACCACTTCAAGCCGAGGGCTTCGCCGCGCCGCATTCCCGTGAACAGCAGCAGGCGCACAATGGTGCGGTGCAGCTCGTCGGCGGTCTCGATCGCGCTGATCAGCGCGTCCGCCTGTACTTCGTCAATGTATTTGGCTTCCTTTTCCTCCGCTTTCGGCGTTTTCGTGCGGTCGCAGGGGTTTGAGAACAGCACGCCCCACTCAACGGCGGTATTCAGTATCACAGAAATCAGGCGGTGATAATGCTGGATCGTCTTGCCTGAAAGCGTCTTGTGACCTTCACCGACGGGCGTAAACAACTCTGACAGCGGCATTTCGAGCGCAGCCGCGAGCTTCTCGGCGTTCTGTTGATTGACGTTGTTGCCCTTGCGAATGGAGATCATCGTCGTGTTGGAGATACCCGAACGCCGGCACAGCGCGGCGGTCGTCAGCTCATTTTCGCGCAGATAATCGTCCATGCTGATGTTGCAGGTGTATTTGGTGTCGAGCCGGACGCCGCTCTCGGCGAGATTGGCGTAGAACGCGCGCAAATGCGGCGGCTGTATCTTGCAGAGCTTGATGTGACCGATTGCGGCGTTGATGCGCGGTATCAGACTCTCATAACGGGCGTAGGTGCGCGGGCGAAGGTCGTTTTTGCGGTCTTTTAGCCATATCTCGGCAAACTCGGCAAAGCGGATGTTTTCATCAAGCACCTGTCCTTTCAAACAGCGTTCCTCAAACAGCGTGGCTTGCCGCTGCACTTCCTTCTCGATCTGCTTGGTGGTCATGTTCGGCTCCGGCTTCCACGTCATGGTTTTGCGGATCTGCTTGCCGGTCATGTCGTAGCCGCAGGACACAATGAAGCGGTAGGAATTATTCCTCTTTTCTATGGTTGCCAGTTTTTTCACCTTCTTTTATATCTTCTATTCTTTCCTCTAACTTCCTGCATCTTTTCTTTATTGACTCCTCGTGACGCGGTAATTTGTACTTTTTGGCTTCTTCGTCAAATGGGTTCACATCATTCTCAAAATCACTAAGCATTGTGTGAAATTCATTTTCGACTAATTGTTTTAAGAATAGCGCGTATTCTTCGCCTTCGATGAATTTGCCGAAACGATAATGAGAATAATCCGGGTTTAATAGTAATCTATCATCTTCTGTCTCTATACTCGAATCATCCTCATCTCCGTATATGTTTACGGTAGCAATTCTTCTTAAAATCTCCATACCGTTCCAATAGTATGTTATATTTTCCGTAAAGTAGTTTATTATGTCCAAATATGAGAATAGTTTGTTTGACGATTCACAATCAAAATAATCAGACTCTCTTACTAAATTACGATTAGTGTCTTTCGCCAAAAGGGTTCGCGCTTCTTTCTCGAGCTTTTTGATACGGTTAAGATAAATCAAGAGATTAACCGATTTATCGCTTAAACCGATTTCTTCGCAAATGCTCTTTACGGTTATGTCGTTCGATTTAATATCAATCAACCCCAAAAGATAATCCGAAGAAACATCAAAATATTTTGCAATATCTGTCAGCACATCAGAATTTGGAACCGTATTGCCGAGCGTATAGCTGTTGATCGCCTGCCTTGTCACACTAACAGAGTTGGCAAGCTCCGCCTGAGAGACGCCGGTGCTTTCAATCAGCTCTCTCAACCGTTTTGCGAAAACGGTGTTGTAGTTGTCCTGAACATTTCTTTTTGTTTTTGCCATTAACTCTCCCCCCCTTTGTCAATTTTATTTGCACTTGTGCAAATTTCAATGTTTTTGTTTGACAGTATGGTTTATTTGCTATATAATGAGTGTGTAAAGTAAATCATACTACAAATATAAATCATCATTATTGATTTGTCAAGACTAAAAACGAAAGGACGGAAAAAATGTTAGCAAACTCAGACATCAGAAGCACAGCCAAAACAAAGGGTGTGCGGCTTTGGGAAATAGCAGAATTCCTCAAGGTCAGCGACCCTACTATGACCCGAATGCTCCGACGCGAGCTTCCAAATAAGGAGAAACAGCGGTTTCTTTCAATCATTGAGGAGATCGCGTCAAAGCGCGGTCAAACGGAGGTGAGTATTCCCAATTGACAAGAACTGTGTTCAAAATCAAAAACGCCGCTCAAAGTGCTGGAACACTCTGAACGGCTGAGACCAAAAACCATACATACGTTTTATAGTCCTACAGATATTCTAACATATTTCGTGGGATTTATAAAGGTCTTTTTCATTTTTCTTTATTTCAATACACATTTTACAATCTTGTTAAATCAAATCACCTGAAATATACTAAAGGAGTATCATACATGAACATCTATCCAACAGCGGAGCAAGCTGCAACAACAAGAATTCCGGTCGTCCTGACCGTTAAGGACGCGGTACATAAAATCAAAGAGGATTGCCCCGGCACGGCTATCACGGAGAACTATCTCCGTCAGCTGATAAAGGACGGCGTATTGCCGGAGCTGAAAGCCGGCAACAAGGTTTTGATCAACCTCGACGTGCTGATCGAGTATCTGAGCAACCCAACAGCGGAAAAATTTCAACCAAAAGCGAAGGTGATTGGCTTCGGCGGTATTCGACCCATAGCCGCAGGACGGTGAGCAGTTTGAATCTGGAAAAGAACCCTAATAAAGAATCGGAGTATCCCCTTTGGACATACGGTGACGGCACAAATCGTAAGCTCAACGAAAAGCTCTACATTTTAAGCTTTATCGAACGCTATCAGGTGCGCTGTATCAACAACAAGCTCTATTCGCCGGACGGCGCGATCGAGGACGGCAAGGCGCGTCAAATCATTAGTCACGAGATCATGGATTACGTCAAATCCAATCACGGCGACAAGGTGGAAAAGCTGCTGCGCAGCATCAAAACACACTGTTATATGGAGCCGCCGAAGCCTGACCTTGAAAAACTGCACTTTCAAAACGGCACCTTGTCCAAGGACGAAAACGGACTGTTCACGGTGTTTAGCGAAGAAAAGGAATTCTGTATCAACCGCTTTCCGATCAACTACAACCCCAACGCGCCGAAGCCCGAGCGGTTCCTGCGGTATCTGAACGACGTATTCTTTCCCGACGATCAGGTAACCTTGCAACAATTCTGCGGCTATTGCCTGCTTCCGACTACCGTGCTGCAAAAGGCGCTCGTCATTATCGGCGACGGCGGCGAAGGAAAAAGCGTGCTGGGCGCGATCCTTAACGGCATATTGGGCGATCTCAACTGCTACAACGAGAGTATCGGCGTTCTGCAATCGCCCTTCGGCGTGGCGAACGTCGAAAACAAGCTGCTGTTCATCGACGACGATCTGAGCGAGAGCGCGCTCAAAAATGCGCGGACGTTCAAGAACCTCGTCACCAACAAAACAACCATTCAGGCACAAAAGAAGTTCGTGCAGAATAATCAGATCCTGTCCTTTGTGCGCTTCATCTGCTTCGGCAACTTCACCTTGCAGGCGCTCTACGACTTGTCCGAGGGCTTCCAGCGGCGGCAGCTCATCTTGCAGGCAAAGCCCAAAGACCCTGACCGCGCGGACGACCCGTTCATTGACCGCGAAATCCTCGAAAACGAAGCCGAGGGCGTTCTCCTGTGGCTTTTGGAAGGACTGAATGCTCTGATATGCAGCAACTACAAAATCGCCGTCAGCGACCGCACAAAGGTACAGAGCGACAGTTTTAAGCAAGAGAACGACAGCGTGCTGATGTTTCTTAATGAATGTGACGGTATCAATATAGGTGAAGGACTACGCGCCCACTCGTCAACGCTTTATGTTGCGTATGAGCACTTTTGCAGAGATAACATGCTCACGCCGCTGAAGGAACGCAGCTTTCTCAGTATGCTGAAAACGAAGGGAAGGCAATTCGGCATAAAAGGTCACAACGAGCCTTTTGCGTTGCACACTTCGCACGGCACAAAACGCGCCCGAGGCTTTTTCGGAATCAGCGTCAGCGACAGCTATATCAATCTCAACTTCTGACACCTATGATATCCCGTGACGAGTGTGATATAAAAAACGGCGTGTTTATGCCATTATCACACTTATCACGGAAATCACACTACTATATTAATAATATCATTATTTACATATTATTCTTGTTATATATATTATAAAACGCAAAAACTTCTGTGATGTGTGTGAAAAATGTGAGCGGTGCATAGACAACAACGCCTGTGCACCGCTTTTTTCTTCTTCTGTTGGAATTCCATACTGAGTTCCACAATAATACCATCACTGGTTTTCTATTAGGTCAAATTGTAGTTACTATTCTATAGATTCCGTTGGATTGAACGCCCTCATTTTTGTCAAGAATTAAAGTTTAGATATATGATTAGATCAGATGAATATTGACATGATGCATAAAAATTCACACATTATTTTGTTTGAGGTTACGCGATTAACCTATTGAAACATCAGTATCTCTATCTTATAATCTCATTGAAAGACTATATTCGGAGAG
>JBGUOX010000096.1:0-3239 GCA_045129995.1 Ruminococcus sp.
GAAAATTACCGACTTGATCGGTAACACACCGCTTTTGGAGCTCGAAAGTATAGAGAAAAACACAGGAGCGATTGTATTCGGCAAGCTGGAATACTTCAATCCTGCCGGAAGCGTTAAGGACAGGATCGCCAAGGCGATGATAGACGACGCGGAGGCTAAAGGAATATTGAAGCCGGATTCCGTTATCGTGGAGCCGACCAGCGGCAACACGGGCATCGGTCTTGCCGCCGTAGCCGCAGCGAGAGGCTATCAGGTGATTCTTACCATGCCGGAAACAATGAGCGTGGAACGCAGAAATCTTCTGAAGGCATACGGCGCGAAGGTCGTTCTGACCGAGGGTGTTAAGGGAATGAAAGGTGCTATTCAGAAAGCACAGGAGATCGCGGCTGAAAATGCGCACAGTTTTATTCCGAGCCAGTTCACGAACAACGCCAACCCCAAGGCACATTACGATACAACCGGTCCCGAAATCTGGAACGATACCGATGGCAGGATCGATATTCTTGTCGCGGGCGTCGGCACGGGAGGAACCGTTTCGGGCGTGGGCGAATATCTAAAGAATAAGAACCCTAATGTTCAGGTCGTCGCCGTGGAGCCTTCCGGCTCTTCTGTCTTGTCGGGAGAAAAGCCCGGACCGCATAAGATTCAGGGCATCGGCGCGGGGTTTGTTCCCGAAACACTCAATACCGACGTATATGATGAAGTTATTAAGGTAACGAATGAGGACGCATTCGCGACAGGCAGAACACTTGCCAAGCATGAGGGCTTGCTTGTCGGGATCTCATCGGGGGCGGCTGTTTGGGCGGCTTCACAGCTTGCAAAGCGCCCCGAAAATAAAGGGAAAATCATCGTGGCAATTTTGCCCGACACGGGAGAAAGATATCTTTCAACTCCCATGTTTTCAGAATAAGAGGTACAAAAAATGATTATCAACAGCAATGCAAAGTTCAATACTGTTTATACCGAAGTCGGCGTAATTGGCTTCGGCAGCATTGCTGCGCCCTTCTGCGCCCGTTGTATGTGTTGTGTTGTGAACACAGGCGGCAGTTAAGGGGAATCAATGAGATAAATCCTGAGCCGTCTGTCTGCATTTGCAGCGCAGGCGGTATTTTTATGCCTGAACGGAGGTAAAACTGATGATAGAAACAAGGGAAAGCGTTACCGCAAAGCTCTGTTCCTTTGCCCGTGCTTTTCATTCCAATATCGAAAGGAATAAGATTTTCGACGATTATCTCGCTTATGATTTGATGGGAAAGGACGAGTTTGAAAAAATCGGTCAGCTGATACAAAATGATTTCGACGCGGAAAAATCGGATAAAAACTACACCTTCGCGTCAAATAAGATTGCAAACTGCATCAACCGCTATATCACGCCGATCCCGCTTTCGAGAATCGCTTTTGCAGAGAATAAGTTGGACGCGTTTGCGCAGCATTGCGGTAAATGTCAGTATGTGATTTGCGGAGCGGGTATGGATACCTTCGCGTTTCGTAACGATAACCCTGATATCAAGGTGTTTGAGCTTGACCACCCCGACACGGGAAGGTATAAGCGGCGCAGAATTAGGGAGCTTGAGTGGATCATTCCTGATAACCTTACCTTTGTACCGATTGATTTTTCAAAGGACGACATGAGCGAAAGACTGCTCGTTTCAGGCTATGATCCCGAAATCCCGACGTTCTTTGCCATTCTCGGCGTGTCATATTATCTGACGCTATCAGTCTTTGAGGATACGATTCGAAAAATCAGCTCGCTGTGTAAAGCGGAAAGCAAGGTGGTTTTTGATTATCCCGACGAAACCACACTGCGCGGTCAAAGCACCGAGCGTGTCCATATGCTTGCGAGTATCACCGAAAAGCTCGGTGAAAAAATGTTGCACGGTTATTCTTACAAGGAGATATATGATGTGCTCGAACGTCACGGCTTTGAGATAGAGGAGCATGAAACACCGCAGATGATACAAATGCATTATTTTGAGAACCGCAGCGATATGGCTGCATTTGAGAATATCAATTTTATTTTGGCTTACAAGGAGAGTAAACAGTAATGAGCAGATATATTTTTACATCGGAATCCGTAACGAAAGGACATCCCGACAAGGTATGCGATATTATTTCGGATTCAGTTTTGGACGCGTATTTGGAAAAGGACAGTCATGCGAGAGTTGCGATAGAAACTGTTGTCAAGAATAATACGGTCGTTCTTGCCGGAGAGATTTCCTCAAAAGTTCAGATTGATGTTGAGAAGGTTGTCAGAAGTACAATCAAAAGCATCGGATACAATCGACCCGAGCTTGGCTTTGATGGTGACACCGCTAAGATTATTCAAATAATCGACAGCCAATCGCCCGATATCGCACAGGGAGTTGATGAGGCTCTGGAGATCCGCGGAAAAGACGAGGAGATTCTCGGCGCAGGTGATCAGGGAATGATGTTTGGATATGCCGTGAACGAAACCGAGGAGCTGATGCCGCTTGCCGTTTCTCTTGCGCACAAGCTGTCAAAGAAGCTGACGGAGGTAAGGGAAAACGGAACGCTGCCCTATCTTCGTCCCGACGGAAAAACGCAGGTATCTGTTATTTACGAGTCGGGGGTTCCCGTGGGAATCGATACGGTTTTGATTTCCACACAGCATGACCCCGATATTTCACAGAAAAAAATCAGGAACGATGTTATCAAATATGTGATCGAGCCTGTTTTGCAGAGTAACCGAAAAAATAAAAGCTATAGGATTCTTGTTAATCCTACGGGAAGATTTGTGATAGGCGGTCCCGTTGGTGACAGCGGATTGACGGGAAGGAAGATAATTGTTGATACCTACGGAGGTGCGGCAGCTCACGGCGGCGGAGCCTTTTCGGGAAAAGACCCCACCAAGGTTGACCGTTCGGGAGCATACGCCGCAAGATACCTTGCAAAAAACATTGTTGCGGCAGGACTTGCCGAAAAAGCGGAGGTGCAAATCGCATACGCGATAGGAGTCGCTTATCCGGTGTCGGTACTGGTCAATACCTTTAACACGGGTGTGATTTCCGATGAAGCCTTGACCGAGCTGATTACAAGACTTGTTGATTTGCGCCCGTCAAAGATAATTGAAAGATTTGATCTGCAAAGACCCATTTACGCGCAAACTGCTTCCTACGGACATTTCGGAAGAGACGACCTCGATTTACCGTGGGAGAGAACGGATTTAGCTGCTGTGATCAAAAAATTCGCCAAGGGGGTCGCATAATGAAAACAATAGC
>JBGUOX010000097.1:0-17794 GCA_045129995.1 Ruminococcus sp.
AGTTTTGAATTATAAAGCGGATCGGGTAATACGTCACGCTTCGCAATAGAACCTCTTCTTGGCACTTTGCTTCCCTCCTTCACAATAATTGAGATATCATAGGTACTCGAAAGCGACAAACTCCCGTATGCCAACAAGAACTTCTATTCTATATATAGAAACGTTCCTGCCGCATAGCAGAACTTAAATTGTTTAAGTCAAGAGAGCTTTGTCAATTCCTTACTTTTTCTTCGGACGCTTTGCACCGTACTTGGAACGGCTCTGCATACGACCGTTTACGCCCTGCGCGTCAAGTGTGCCGCGGACAATGTGGTAACGAACACCAGGCAAGTCCTTAACACGGCCGCCGCGGATCAGAACCACGCTGTGCTCCTGAAGGTTGTGGCCGACGCCGGGGATGTAGGAACTGACTTCAATACCGTTCGAAAGTCTTACTCTGGCGATTTTTCTCAGCGCGGAGTTAGGCTTTTTCGGAGTCGCGGTCTTTACAGCAGTGCAGACACCTCTTTTTTGCGGGGAGTTCTGGTCGATGGCAACTCTCTTTTTGGAGTTCCAGCCCTTCAGAAGAGCAGGCGCCTTCGCCTTCTTCTCAGAAACCTCTCTGCCCTTGCGTACCAACTGGTTAAAAGTAGGCATATTTTTCCTCCTTTCCTTTGTTTTAGAATTGATAAAGCGGTGAAGCCTTGTCCGCCCTCACCTATAAAAGGGCGCACTTATGGCATATTCACGCTAGAACATTATAAACTAATTACTATCGTTTGTCAAGCGATTTTTCAAGGAAGTTCGAATTTTGCCGCTTTTATCAAAAGCAAAAAAGGCGCGCCGTTCGGCACGCCTTCAAAAGCACTTTGTTTTGATTATTTCTTCTTCTCGACGAGCGTCTTTGTGGAAACGATCGCGAAAATTACGAACGCCAGAAGAACGACTCCGCAGACCAACAGCATCCAGTACTGGCTGAGCTGACGGAAGATGAAATCGTCACCGTCAACATTGTACTGCATAACACATCCCGCGACATCTTTTGTGGAAACAGCCGGGTTGGCTTCTTCCCAGAAATCAGCGATGTGGTTGATGTCATAGAAGGGGTTCGGGCTGCGCAGGAAGCTGAAAACGATTTCAGTCAAAAGAATGGATGCAGGGATCGCCGCAAGCTTTGCACGGTTCATCCAAAGGAACGCGATGCCGCAAACAACGCAAACAACAGCAACGATAATGAAAGCCACTTCTGTTGCACTGCTATTGTAATCCAAAGGAAGCATAGCGAACATTGTTTTTGTGGTTGCGTCATATCCGCCGGAAGGTTCGCCCATGGCATTGAAAACTGTTGCGTACTGCTGATAAGGAATCAACTCAAATACAGGCAGCACCAGCATAACGATGAAAACTGCGGGGAACAAAAGGGTACCGATGACCTTAACATACATCGGTGTACTATATCTTTTGGTTAGCATTTTAATGTCCATAACACACCTCATATTAATACATTTGAATTGCCGCAAAAGCGTAATCCCTCTATTGATGATGATACCATAAAATACCCCTGTCTGTCAAGATATTTTTAGCTATCTTTTATCAATTTTCTGCCAATATTTCCTCAAAATTGTAATATTGAGCCATGCCGGAAAACGCCCTTGTGTGTGCTGCAATGATTAAATCGTTAATCGGAGGAAACAAGAACTGCCGATGAATATGCCGGGAGCTTAAGCGTCGTGCCGGACAGCGACGGTTTTTCACCATCCGCTTCACCGGAGAAAACACCTGCCAGCTTTGCGCCCGAAAGAACATCGTCGGAGATTTCCGCCGTCGCGGTATCATCAGCGTTGAAATTGTGCGCGACTAAAAACGTTTTGCCGTTTGATTCCACCGTGTAAGCGGCGATCGCGCTGTCGTCAAAGACCTGCTGCGCCTTGATTCTGCCGCGCGCAAGCTCCGGATAGCGAAGCTTGAAGTCGATCAGCGTGCGGTAGTGATTCAGCAGCGAATCATCGTCAGACAGCTGCTGCGCAACGCCTCCGCCGGTCGGCGTCGTTGAGGCTTTTGCGCCCTCCACGGTGATCGCCTGCGGCTTTTCGCTGTCAAACACCATCGGCAAACGATGCCAGCGGTCGGCGTCGGTGCCTTCCGACTTCATACCGATCTCCTCACCGTAGTAGATGAAGGAATTGCCCGGCACAAGCATATAGGTGTTTGCCGCAAGCTTTTCCGCAGCGAGTCCGTTGCTTTCCAAAGCATTGGCTATGCGCGCCTGATCGTGATTCGAAAGGAACATCGCGTTGATGTAGTCCGGGTTGGCGGTGCTCATCTTCTTGTCGAAATTAGCAAACTTTTTGCTGAGCTTCTGACCTTCGCCGGTCATAATGTTTTGAGTTATCTCGCCCGAAGCCTGAGCAAAGCGGAAGGCGAACAGGCTGTCGATACCGCTTTGGTAGAAGGTTTCCATTTCGGAGTCATCCGACCAGTCCTCGCCGATAAGGTAAACGTCCTGTTTGAGCCCGCGGCAGGTTTCGGTAAACCATTTCAAAAACTCCGTTCCGTCGGTATGCTTGTTGGTGAAATACTTCACCGCGTCAAGGCGGAAACCGTCAACACCGCGGTCAAGCCAGAATTTTGCTATCTTTGCAAACTCCTGACGCGTCGCCTCGCTTTGAAGGTTCCATTCGGGCATGGTCGGCGAAAAGTTAGCCTCGCACACATAATCTCCGACCTGAATGACGTTGACGTCGGGAGCGTAGTAGCTCGGCTCGTGAAATTCAAACAGCTGCGCCTTGCCGTCGAGCTTGCCCTGCTTAACTTCTTCGCAAGCGCTGACAAACAGCGGATTTTTGTAAGAAATGTGATTGAGCACCAAGTCGAGGATGACGTTGATGCCGCGCTTGTGACACTCCTCTAACAGCTTGTCAAAGGTTTCCAGCGTGCCGAAGGAGCTGTCAACGTTATAGTAGTCCTCTACGTTGTATTTATGATAGGACTCGGACGGATATATCGGCGTAAGCCACAAGCCGTCCACACCCAGATCATCGCCGCCGCTCGGATCACCGTCGTTCAGATAATCCAGCCGGTCGATAATACCCTGCAAATCACCGGTGCCGTCGTTGTCGGAATCCGCAAAGGACTGTGTGAAAATTTCATAGTAATTTCGGTATTTGTCGGTTGACGCAGCCGCTTCGGGCATTGGAAGCACATCTGCGGACTTGGCTTCCTCTTTGGAAGCGTCTTTTTTGGAGTCGTCGGCGCTTTCGCCGCCGCAACCCGCAAGCATACAAACCGGCAATGCCAAAGCAAGTAACAGGGAAATCAGCTTTTTCATAAAATCCGACCCTTTTCTTTGGTGGAAAACAGGGCGGCAGCCTTCGACTGCCGCCCCAATGAGCTATTCGGTTGAGGGAGAATTAACCCTTTACGCCGCCGGCGGTAACGCCTTCTACATAGTACTTCTGCATCTTCAGGAAGAGCAGTGTGATGGGTACCGCAACGACCACGGAACCGGCAAGGAACTGCTGATAATATGTGGTCTTGTATTCGTTGGCGAGCATCTTTTGCAGACCGATGGCAACCGTGTAGTTGTCGTAGTTATCCTGCATGATGATCTTGGCAAGAATAAAGTCTGTCCAAGGTCCGATAAACGCAGTCAATACGGTGTAAACAACGATTGGCTTTGACATCGGCAAGATGATTCTCCAGAATATCTGGTTTTTGGTGGCGCCGTCGATAGTTGCCGCTTCATCAAGAGCACGCGGAATGGTGTCGAAGAAGCCCTTGGAGATCTGGAAGCCGAGACCTGCGCCGCAGCTGTAGCAGAGAACCAAGGAAACCATCTGACCCTGCAGACCCATGATTTTGAGCAGGTAGTACATAGCGATCATGGTCATGAAGCCGGGGAACATACCCAGGATCATAGCGATGTTCATCAGGGTTTTACGAGCGCCGAAACGCAGACGGCTGAAGGTGTAGCTGACCATCAGAACCGACAGGGTGGAGATGATGCAGCTGAAAATAGCAATAACAAAGGTGTTGAGGAACCAGCGCGGGAAGTTCAGCGACTGTGCCTGAACCTCGGCGTTGGAGGATTGACCTGTAAACAGGTTGATGTAGTTTTGGAAGGTGAACTGTCTGGGAAGGACTTCACCGTTGCCGACAGGCGCGCCGTCAAGACGCAGGGAGTGCAGCAGCAGATAAACGAAGGGCATTACCCAGATGATACACATAACACCAAGGATGATATAGATGATGGTGTTTGCAAGGCCTCTTCTGAATTTATAGCTTTTTATCATGAGAACGCCTCCTCATCCTTCATAGACTTAGAATTGTTGTAGATAATCAGCGACAGGGTTGCGCAGATGATGAATACCAAAATACCGATTGCCGAGGCAAGACCGTAGTCCTTTTCGCCGCCGCCCATCGAGATGTTGTACAACCATGTAACAAGGATGTCGGTGTAGCCGGCGTTGAAGTAGTCCGGGTTTGTCGGTCTGCCGTTCGTCAACAGGAATATAACGTTGAAGTTATTGATGTTGCCTACGAACTGTGTGATCAGCTGAGGTGTGGTTACGAAGATCATATACGGCAGGGTGATCTTGGTAAAGGTCTTGTAAGGTGAAGCGCCGTCGATACGGGCCGATTCGTACAGATCCTCCGGGATGTTCATCAAAATACCGGACATCGAAAGGATGGTGTACGGAATACCTACCCAGCAGTTGACGATGATAACCGTCAGACGCGCTACCCATGGTTCGCCGCCAAGGAAGTCTATCTTTGTTCCCAGCAGCAGGTTAAGCGCACCGGTTTCGGACAGGATCTGGTTCATAACCAGCAGCGATACGAACTGAGGTACCGCAATGGTGATAACGAACATCGTTCTGAAAACGGATTTCAGCTTGATGCCCTTCTTGTTGATCATCAGAGCAACGATCAGGCCGAGGATGTAGTTTGAGAAGGTAGCGGCAACTGCCCAAATAAGCGTCCAGCCCGCAATGCCGAGGAAGGTTTTACCCTTGTTGGCGTTGTCGAGTACGTTGAACAGGTCGCCGAATTTTTGGAAGCCGACCCAGTCGAACAATACGTTGTGGTCGTTGCCGTCGTAGTTGGTGAACGCAATCAAAATCATGAAGATCAGCGGCAGAATGTTGAACACGCAGATCATCAGGATCGGGAAGGACAACAGGGTGATGTGGTACTTGCCGTCGAGGAACTCCTGAGCGTCGTGCTTAAGGGAGGTGGGCTTTTCGCCGTTAGCTCTCATCACCTGATGACGGTAAGCGTCTTTGATGTTGGAAATGTAAACTACAAATACAACAACAGTGATAACGAGTGTCAAAGTCGCGAACAGAAGGATCTGCATCGACTGGTGACCGAGAACGGTGATCATTACGCCGTATTCGTCTTCGTAGTCATACTGCTCCAAATAACCGAGGGACGGCATAAGCATCAGCTGGGTAGCACCGAAGAATACCATATACAGAATATACAGCACCTCAACGACGAAATACAGGATGCCCTTGTAGTATTTGCCCTTGTGGAAATCGCCAAAACCAAAAATAAGATAAGACAGTTTTGTTGCCCAGTCACCTTTTACAAAGGTGGTACCGTAGTTTTTGAAGCCTTTGCCTATGCCGACAAAGAAGTGAACAATTGCCAAGCCGATCGCCTTGAAGAAACGGCCGACCGCGCCCGGCAGGTTTTTAAAGAACTTCTTAAAGTTATAGGCAAATCTTTGAAACGGATTGAGCTGTTTATATTCAACGTATGTCATATAAGCTCTCCTTTAAAAAGTCTAGTATCTCTCTTTATTATATAACACCAAACTAATAATGCCTTTTACGTTTCCCAATATAATAAAAAACATTATTCGTTTGGTGTATAGAAAACGTAATCGGGGGTGAGGGGCGCTCCCTTGCGGGAGCACCCCATAATTTGTTATTTTACCGGCAGGCAGATTATTCGTCGCGAACGTTTGCCTTAACCTTGTTGAACAGCTCAAGAGTAGCCTTCTTGTCGTCAGCCTTCCAGCTGTCCTTGTAAAGCTCGGAGCCGAGGGTTCCCATAGGAGTCCACAGGGTATCAGCGATGTTGACCTGAGGAACAGATACAGCGCCCTGCTCGAACAGAGCTACGAGGATGGGATCGTCAGCAACAGCTTCGGCTGCCTTCTTGTTGGAGGGACCCCAACCGTTGGAAGCAGCTCTCTGCTCCTGGCACTCCTGACCTGCAAGATAGTAAGCCAGAGCCTGTGCAGCGTGCGGATACTTGGTAGCAACGTTAACGCCGATGTACTTGTAGCCGAACAGACCGATCATCTGCTTAGCTTCGCCGTTTACGTCGATGGTGGGCAGCTTAGCAGCGCCGAGGTTCTTGCCGAGAGCCTTCTTGTTGGCAGCGGTGTCCCAGGAACCGTCGATACCTGCGCCGACCTTCTTGTTGGTGAAGCCGGTGGAGATAGCAGCAACTGCATCGTGAACATATGTGCCCTTGTATTCTTTCATCAGCTTAGCGAAAGCCATCAGGGTGTTAACTACTTCTTCTTCGTCATATTCGGTGAACTTCTGGGTGGTGCCGTCATCTTCAAAGCCGTCGATCTTAGCGCCGCCGGTGAAAGCATATGCACAGCCGTAGAAGCCGTTGCCGCCGTCGATGATGAAGGTTCTGCCGGCAGCCTTACAATCTGCCAGAATGCCCTCGAGGGTGTCGGGGTTCTTAACTACTGTCTTGTCATAAACGAGATAATAGCCGTTGTCCGCGGTCTCGGGGAACGCATACATGGATTCCTTGCCGTCTACGGTGAAGGTAGCAGCCTTAACGGGGTTTTCGTCGTTGTACTCTTTAAGAGAGTTAGCAAACTTGGAGCCGAGCTTGGTCAGAACCTTTGCGGACATCAGTCTGTTGAACTGGTCGCTGGGGAAGCCGAATACGTCAGCTGCAATGGACTTGTCGGTAACGATGTTGGTTGCCGCTTCGCTTTCTTCCATGGGCTTAACTTCGATGTTGAAGGTGATGTCGGAATAGTGCTTCTTGAACGCTTCAACCTGCTTCTTGGTCAGATCGACCGCTGCGTCAGGAGCCCATACCTTCAGGGTTACGTCTTTTTCGTCGCCGAATACTTCAGCGTCTACCCATGAAGGATCGTCGAAAATCGCCTCGGAGCCCTCGCTACCTTTTTTCTGCTCATTGTCCTGGCCGCCGCCGCAGCCTGCAAATGCAGTCACGGTAACCATACCTGCCAGTAAAATAGCAAGAATCTTTTTCATTGGAATTTCCCTCTTTCTTAAAAATTCTGATGGAGCAAATTGCACAAATTACTTTCTGTTCCACTAACTAAATAATATCAAAAACGCGAGCAAATTTCAACCACTTTTGTACTTTTTATCTAACTTGTTAATTTCAGGGTTAATTTTTGTTTATTTTTACCTGCTGTTTTTGCAGATTTAGGCACAATAACGAAATTTCGCCTCAGCAATTGTGCAAGTTTACACTCTATCCTTTGTAAATTTTGCCCAATCGAGAACGTAACAATTGAGGGATTTGCCTCAATTAAGACATCGGAAAGCCCGAAAATTTGCGGCGTGAAAAAATTTCGGTAAAATTTTTAGTTAAATTTCACCAATTGTCCGAAAAACGGAAATATGCTGTGAAAAAAATGAAAAAAAGTATCGTCCGCCGCCCGGTAAATTGCGCAAATCTGTTGTAAATCCGTATGTTTGTTGCTATAATAAAATGAAGAATAACCGTTTTTATATATGAAAAGGAGCGATACTTATGAAACTCAGCGAACTGCTTCAAGCGTTTGACTGTACCCTTCTTCAGGGCGGCGATCCCGACATCTCCGGTCTTGCGTATGATTCACGAAAGGTCACGGACGGCACAGCCTTTGTCTGTTTGAAGGGCTACACCTCGGACGGTCACCGTTTTGCCTCACTCGCCGTTGAAAAGGGCGCGGCGGCGCTGGTCGTAAGCGACGACCTCGACTTTGCGGTGCCCGCAAACGTCGCCGTTGTCAAAACCGCCGACACCCGCGCGGCGCTGGCGCTGATGAGCGCTGCGTTCTTCGGAAATCCCGCCCGGGAGCTGATGACCGTTGCCATCACCGGCACCAAGGGAAAAACCACCACGACCGCCATGATCGCCGAAATATTTGAGCACGCGGGCGTGAAAACCGGCACCATCGGCACGCTGGGCATTGTTTACGGCGGCAACACCTATAAAACAGACAACACCACGCCCGAAAGCTATGAGATCCAAAAAGCGATGCGCGATATGCTCAACGCCGGATGCAAGGCGATGGTGATCGAAGCGTCCTCCATCGGCTTAAAGCACCACCGGCTTGAGGGTATGACCTTTGACGTCGGTGTGTTCACCAACTTTTCCCACGACCATATCGGCGGCGTGGAGCACAAGGATCTGGAAGAATACCTATATTGCAAAAGCCTGCTGTTCCGTCAGGTGAAGAACGCCGCCGCCAACTGCGACGACGAAAAATACTTAGAGGTCACCAAGGATTTCAAGGGCGAGCTGCACACCTTCGGCTTCGGCGAAAACGCGCAGCTGCGCGCCAAAAACGACCGTCTGCTCTCTGACGGCGGCTTTATCGGCGTTCATTTTGACACCGAGGGCAGCCGCGAGCTCTCGCTCGACGTCGGCGTGCCGGGCATTTTCAACGTTTACAACGCGCTTGCCGCGATCAGCGCGGTCAGCTTTTTCAACATTCCCGACCAAGCGATCATCGACGGTCTTAAGGTGGCGCACGTCAAGGGCAGAGTGGAGCCTGTGCCGGTGCCCGGAAATTACAGCCTGCTGATCGACTACGCGCACAACGCGCTTTCAATGGAAAACGTGCTGACCACCCTTCGTCAGTACCATCCTCACCGCCTTATCACCATGTTCGGCGCCGGCGGAAACCGCCCGAAGGTGCGCCGCTTTGAAATGGGCGAAACATCGGGCAGGCTAAGCGATTTATCGGTAATAACCGAGGACAACTCTCGCTTTGAGGACGTTATGGACATCATCGAGGACATCAAGACCGGACTTGCCAAAACCGACGGCAAATACGTCGTCGTACCCAACCGCAAGGAAGCAATTCGATATTGTATGACTCACGCCGAGGACGGCGACATTATCGTGCTTGCGGGCAAGGGCCACGAGGATTATCAGGAGATCAAGGGTGTTAAGTACCATATGGACGAGCGCGAGCTGATCGCCGAAATCATCGAGGAGGAAAAATGAACGCTTCAAACAACCACCGTTTCATTAAGCCGTGGTTGATGATCCCGATCGCCGCCGTGATCGCCTTGGGCGTTGCTGCAGCCGTCATCATACCGATGCTTATGTCGAATCAACCGCTCAACAACGAAAACCTGACCGCCTGCGACGCCTCCGGCACGGGAAAAATCGACAGCTCCGATTACGCAAAAATCTCCAGCCTTCCCGGAGCCGGTACACCCTTCTTTACCTACAGCAAAAATCTTTTCTGCTACGCCGATGACAAAAACCTGTATGTCAAAGAGATAAACACCGGGAAGCAGCTTCGCGATCTTCCGCTTCCGGAGGAAATACTTAAGGACACAAAACACTGCTCGCTGCTGGCTCTGGTTGACAACTATCTCTACTTTGAAATCAGCGAAAAAATGGAGTTCTCTTTCATGCGCAAAAGCACGCTGTACAGGATAGATTTGGATTCAAAGCGGTGCGAGGAGATACACAAGGCACTTACCCGATATGGCTTCATGGTGCTGAACCACCGTTGTTACTACGCGGACAAAGGCTCACTGCTCTGCTACGACTGCGAAAAGCGTGCGGAATACGACATTGACGACACGCTGTACCGTATGAAAGGCATTGAGGGAGAGGGTGAACACTCGGACGGCAAAAGCGTTACATATTGGGTTGACGGCGACACTGTGTTTTTCCGTTATTCGGATAGCACGTCAGCAAACGACTATGATCCCGAGCTATCCAAAAAAGTGTTCAGCGCCAAATATGACGGCAGCGACAAAACCCTGGCCTATACCGACTGATAAAGCAACAGCGCTTCTGCAAATTCGCAGAAGCGCTGTATTATTAAGTCGGTTTTTATTTTTTAAAATGGTGACAGCCGCGCAAATCCTCTGTTTTGATACAGTGTGTCGTGCAGTTTTCAACACAGGTGCCGCAGTCGGTACACTTGTCGTAGTCGATGACCGCCACGTTGTCCTGCACCTTGATGGCGCCGCTCGGACACACATGCTCGCACTTTTTGCAGCCGATACAGCCGTTGGAGCAGACCTTGCGCGTAACCGCGCCTTTGTCGCGGTTGCTGCACGCGACCACCGTCTTTTTGATGTCTGGCACAAGCGAGATCAGGTGGTTTGGACAGGTCTTGGTGCATACGCCGCAGCCGATACAGTCGCAGGTGTACACCCTTGCCACGCCGTTATCAATGAAGATCGCGTCGTGCGGACAGGCTTTGGCGCAGTCGCCCAAGCCCAGACATCCAAAGGTGCAGCTGCCCTTGCCGCCGTACATCATTTTTGCGGCGGCGCAGCTTTCAATGCCGCTGTACACCACCTTGTCCTGAGTAGCGCCGCAATCACCCGAGCAGTGAACTACCGCCACCTGCTCCACCACATCGGCATACTCCACGCCCAGCGTTTCGCTGAGCTTTTTTGCAACCGTGTCGGCGCCGGGAATACAAAGATTTGTGGGCGTGTCGGGATTTTCGCACAACGCCTTGGCATAGCCGTCGCAGCCTGCAAAGCCGCAGGCGCCGCAGTTTGCGCCGGGCAAACAGTCGCGCACGGCAGGAAAACGCTCGTCCTCCTTGACCGCCATCAGCTTGGCGGCGATAACAAGCATCGCGGCGCAAATCACGCCGATTATCACAACGGGAATGACCGCCGTTAAAATTGCTTCTAACATTTTTCGCCCTCCCTTACGCAAACATATTCTCGATCACTCCGCCGAAGCCGAGGAACGAAAGGGAGGTGATCGACGCCGCGACCAGCGTGACCGGCAGCCCCTTGAAGCTTTCGGGCACGTCGGCACCCTCGATTTTTGAGCGCACGCCGGAGAACATCACCATCGCCAGGAAGAAGCCCAAGCCGCTGCCGAGCGAGTTGACGATTGCTTCAAGGAAGGTGTAGTTTTCGTCGATATTGAGGATGGTAACGCCCAGCACGGCGCAGTTGGTGGTGATCAGCGGAAGATACACGCCCAGCGACTGATGCAGCGACGGAATGTAGCGCTTGAGCACGATTTCAACCAGCTGCACCAAAGCCGCAATAACCAGGATAAACACGATCGTCTGCAAATAGCCCAGATTATTCGGGTTGAGCAGGTAATACTGGATCGGCCAAGTCACCGCCGTGGACAGCAGCATAACAAAGATGACAGCCAGGCTCATACCTGTGGCGGAATCAAGCTTTTTGGAAACGCCCAGGAACGGACAAATGCCCAAAAAGCGCGTAAGCACATAGTTGTTGATAAACACCGCCGACAGCAAAATAATGATCAGCTTTGTCATTACGCGCTCACCTCCGCTTCTGTCTGACCGGCGCAGCCGCCGCAGTCAGCCCTGCCGCAAGCCGCCGCCTGCGGACATCCGGCACAGCCAAACTCCTTCTTTTTTGGCTTGTGCTTGCCGAACTTGTTCACCAGCGCGATCAGCAGACCGAACACAAAGAAGCCGCCGGGCGCCATGGTGAGGATGGAAATTTTATTGTCGATCAAAACGGGTATTTCAAAGCCGAGGAAGGTGCCGTTGCCGAACACCTCGCGGATCGTCGCCATCAGCACCAGCGCCAGCGTGAAGCCTGCGCCCATACCAACAGCGTCGATCGCGGAATCAACGACAGTGTTTTTGTTGGCGAACATTTCCGCTCTGCCGAGGATGATGCAGTTAACAACGATCAGCGGCAAATAAATGCCAAGCGATTCATCCAGCGCCGGCGCAAACGCCTTGACGAGCATTTGCACCATCGTGACAAAGCCCGCGATCAGCACTATGTAGCAGGGAATGCGCACCTTGTCGGGGATGATCTTGCGCAGCGCGGAAATAACGATGTTGGAGCAAATCAGTACGATGGTCGCCGCCGCGCCCATTCCCAGCGCGTTCAAAACGCTGGTGGAGGTGGCAAGCGTGGGACAGGTGCCGAGCACGAGCACCAGCACGGGATTTTCCTTGATCAAACCCTTGGAAAAGTTTTGCAGCTTGTTCACTTGCCCTCACCCTCCTTCATCATTTCATATGCCTCAAACGCGGATGCGACCGCCTTTTTGTATGCCTTTGAGGAAATGGTAGCGCCGGTGATTCCGTCTACCTCGTCATAATCATCGGCGGTTTTTCCGGCGAAGTTGTTGCGGTAATCGCTGTTTTTGTCCACTACCTTAGAACCGATACCGCTTGTTTCGCTGTGGTTGAGCGTCTGAATGCTCTCGATCGAGCCGTCCTGCCTGATGCCGCACATCAGCTCGATCTTGCCGCCGTAGCCCTTGGTCTCCAGCTTGAACACATATCCTGCGCCGTTGGTAGCCTTGTAGGCTTCGGTCACGCCCTCGGGCAGGTCGGTGTCAAGCTGATCAAAATCATCCGCCTCGGTCAAAACCTCCTGACGAGCCTTTGCCGCCGCTTTTTCATCCGCTTCGGTGATAATAGGCAGCGTGACGGCGTTGACGGTGGCAAGCAGCGCGGTGACGACAAGGCAGATCGCCGCAAGCACCGCGATAGGCTTTATGATGTCTTTCATCACTCGTCCACCTCCCCAACAAGCGGCTTTGCCCGCGTAAGCCTTTCAATGTAAGGCGTTAAAATATTCATAATAAGCAGCGAGAAGCTGACGCCCTCGGGGAAGTTGCCCCAAAAGCGGATCAATACGGTTATCAGTCCGCAGCCAACGCCGAAAATCAGCTTTCCGGGCCATGTTGCAGGCGTGGACGAATAATCGGTCGCCATAAAGAACGCCCCGATCATCAATCCGCCCGAGAGAAGCTGCATAGGCACATCCTTGCCGCATACAAGCGACATCAGCGCCACTGTGCCGATAAAGGCGACCGGCGTGTGCCATGTGATCACGCGGCGCGCTAGCAGGTACAAACCGCCGAGCAGCAGCGCAAGCGCGCTGGTTTCGCCCAAGCAGCCGCCGGTGTTGCCGAGGAACATATCAAGATAGGTTGGCATTTCTCCCGCGCTGCCCTCTGACGCCATCGCCAGCGGAGTAGCGCCGGTAACAGCATCGGGCGCCATCGTCGCGGTCAGGTCGAACGCCTGCGGAGCCGCCCAATGCGTCATACTGCCGGCAAACGCGGTCATCAAAATAATGCGCGCGGTGATCGCAGGGTTTGCAAAGTTTTGACCAATGCCGCCGAACAGCTGCTTGACAACCACAATGGCGATCACACTGCCCAGCGCCGCCTGCCAAAGCGGGATCGTGACCGGCAGATTAAGCGCCAAAATGACACCCGTGACGACCGCCGAAAGGTCGCCTACGGTGTTTTCTTTTTTACAAAGCTTCTCAAAGCCCCATTCGGACACCAGGCACACCGCCACACAGTCGGCGATGACAAGCAGCGCGCGCAGTCCGAAGAAGATAACGGAAGCGATCATCGCCGGAACCAAGGCTATGATCACATCGAGCATAATTTTTTGCGTGGTGCGCGGACTGTGAAAGTGCGGCGACACCGTTGACAGCATTTTACTCATTTTCCGCCCTCCTTTTCCGCTTTTTGTTTTGCCTGAAACTCCCTGAGCTTTGCCTTTGCCAGCTTGTTGGTCTGCACCAAATGCCGCTTTGCCGGGCAAACATACGAGCAGCAGCCGCACTCCATACACAAATCAACGCACAGCGCCTTAAGCTCCTCGGGCTCGTCTTTTTTGTAGGCGCGCGCGATAGCGCGCGGATCAAGCCTAAGCGGACAGTGATTCAGGCACGCGCCGCAGTTGATGCAGGGCGTTGCCTTGGGAGGCTGCGCCTCCTTTTCATCCATCGCGATGATCGCGTTGGTGTTTTTCAGCACCGGCGCGCTGAGATCGGGAACGGCAATGCCCATCATCGGACCGCCGTAAAGCACCTTTGCAGGCTCGCCCTTGCAGCCGCCTGCCGCCTCAAGCAAATCGCCGATGGATGTGCCGATCGGCACGATAACGTTTTTCGGCTCCTTGACCGCCGAACCGTCCACCGTGACGCACTTTTCGATAAGCGGCATACCGGTTTGGATATATTGTGCGATAAACGCGAGTGTCGTTACGTTGATCACGACTACGCCCACATCCAGCGGCAAGCCGCCCTGCGGTATCATACGCCCAAGCGTGTTGTAAACAAGAACTTTTTCGCCGCCCTGCGGATACATCGGCGGCAGCACCTGCACCTCTACCCCGTTGGTTTTGGCTGCAAGCTCCTGCGCCTTGGCGATAGCCTCGGGCTTGTTGCCCTCGATACCGATGACAAAGCGCTTGACCTTGAGATATTTCCTGATCAGGTCGATTCCGGCAAAAACATCCTCCGCGCGGTCAATAAGCGTGCGCGTGTCCGACGTGATATACGGCTCGCACTCGGCGGCGTTTATAACCACCGCGTCCAGCACGCTGAGATCGCCGTTGATGCTGAACTTGACAAAGGTCGGAAAGCCCGCGCCTCCCAAGCCTACGGAGCCGCTTTCCTTCACCGCCGCGACAAAGCTTTCAACGTCGTGCACATCGGGCGGCTGCACGGTTTCGCTGATCTCCTGCAAGCCGTCGGTTTCAATTACCACCATCGGCACCTTTGAGCCCATGGCGGTCATCATTTCATCGATTTTTGTCACCTTGCCGGAAACGCCGGAATGTATCGGCGCGGAAATATATCCGTCCGCCTCGGCGATCAGCTGACCGACCTTGACCGAATCGCCGCGCTTTACAACGGGCTTGGCAGGTCTGCCAATGTGCATAGACATCGGAATGCTGACGGTTTTCGGCACCGGCAAACGCACCGGCTCAGACGACGCCGTGTGCTTAAGGTGAGGTACGTGTATCCCTTTTAGTTTCATAAGCTTCCTCCGAATCCAAAATCGGGTTATATGCCGATGGGCATATATAGTTATTTTATCACATTACTTTTTTTCAGCCAATATGTACAATGCACATATTTTTTTGCGTTTTTTGTGCAATATGGTCATCGCTTCGTTGTATTCAAAAAAGCTGCTGTCGGTCAGGCTGCAAAAAAGTATTCACAGCTGTGCGCCGAAAAAGGTTGCATTTGCAAATAATTGTGCTATAATAGGTAATTGACGCCGCTTCGGCGGCAAAAGGAGGCTGTTATGGAAAATTATTTGCAATTGCTCGAGGGCAAAAACAAGGAAATTCTGATGAGCAGCTCTTTCTTTTTCGGACTCAGCGAGGATGAGGTAACTCGGTTTATCTGCTTTTCCAAGCCGCAGCTGTTCGAGCTTGACCCCGGACAAACCGTATCGCTTGAGCCCGGCTCCAAACGGCGTTTGGGCGCGGTGCTTGAAGGCAACGTAAAGGTGTACACCATCGACTATGACGGCAACAAAACCATCATCAACGTCATCCACGGACGCGGCTCGGTGGGCACGATGCAGTTTATGATGGAGTATCATAACGTGCTGTTTGAGATAACCGCGGACAGCCCTTCAAAAATCATTTCCATCGACCCCGACACGCTGCTGGTCGCCGACGAAGCGCTCGCTATGATCCAGCACAAAATACTTGTAAACGTTATGGCGTCGCAGCGCCAGCTGTTTATCTCGATTTCGGAGCACCTGATGTGCCTGTCGCAAAAAACCATCCGCGACAAAATTATGCGGTTTTTAAAAATATGCAGCGAATCGGCGCGCAGCTATACGTTCGATATCCCGATGTCGCGCGAACAGCTCGCCGAGTTTTTGGCGGTTGACCGCGCGTCACTGTCGCGTTCGCTGAGCGGACTTAAAAGCGAGGGCATTATCGACTTCAACAAAAACCACTTCACCATTTTGACCACCCGGTATTTTCAATATTAAAGGACAGGCTATGACAAAAAAATCTTTTCGACGCGCGTTTCGCGACAGTCTGCCGATCATGGCAGGATATTTGGCGCTGGGCATCGGCTACGGCGTGCTGCTGCAAAGCAAGGGCTTCAGCTTTTGGTGGGCTATTTTGATGAGCGTCACTATGTTTGCCGGGTCGGGACAATATGCCGGCGTTGACTTTATGGCAAGCGGCGCTTCGCTGCTGACCACCGCGTTTATGACGCTGATCATCAACTGCCGCCACTTTTTCTACGGCGTTTCGCTGCTTGACAAGTACCGCGGCACAGGCGCCGTGAAGCCCTATTTGATTTTCGGCTTGACAGACGAAACCTATTCCATAACCGCCACCACGGTTTTGGAGGAGGATATTTCGCCCAAAAAGTACTACTTCTTCCTCACCGCCCTAAACCACAGCTACTGGATAACGGGATGCGTGCTCGGCGCTGTGCTTGGAATGGTTCTGCCTTTTTCGGGCGAGGGCATAGACTACGCGATGACTGCGCTGTTCATTGTGATCATGGTGGAACAGTGGCTTAGCAGCAAGGAGCATTTGCCCGCGATCTTGGGCGCCGTGACCACCGTTTTATGTTTGGTGATTTTCAGCGCGGACTATTTCATCGTACCTGCGCTGTTCCTGATCGCCGCTGAGCTTATGCTGCTGCGCAAAAAACTTGACAAGACGGAAAGCGAGGCGCCGCATGGAGATTAATGTTCACGCGCTTTTGCAGGTGCTTGTCATGGCAGCTGTCATCGCATTCACAAGGTTTTTACCCTTCCTCGCCTTTCCCGAAGGCAAAAAAACACCCCGAGTGATCACATATTTAGGCAGTGTTTTGCCATATGCTATCATCGGAATGTTGGTCGTCTATTGCTTCAAGGGCGTGTCGGTCGTCACCTATCCGTGGGGACTTCCGGAGCTGATCGCCGCCGTGTTTGTGGCAGGAATACACGTTTTGCTGCGCAACACCCTGGTAAGCGTATTCGGCGGCGTTGCCGTGTATATGATTTTGGTACAATTGGTATTCTAAGGTGATTTGATGAATATTTTTGAGCTTTTGCTTCTTTCCGTAGGACTGGCGATGGACGCGTTCGCGGTCTCTGTCTGCAAAGGTCTTTCGGTCAAAAAATACCTCCTGCGCTACAGCCTTGCGGCAGGCGCTTACTTCGGCGGCTTTCAGGCGCTTATGCCGCTGATCGGATGGCTGCTCGGCATCCGGTTCGAGTCGATAATCAAAAGCGTTGACCACTGGATAGCCTTCGGGCTGCTTGTGCTCATCGGCGCAAATATGATCCGCGAGGCGTTCGGCAAAGAGGAAACCGTCAACGCTTCATTCTCGCCCGCGGCAATGCTTCCGCTTGCCGTTGCAACAAGCATCGACGCGCTGGCGGTGGGCGTTACCTTTGCTTTTTTGGACGTCAACATTTGGATCGCCATCTCCCTGATCGGCGTAATCACATTTGTGATCTCCGCCGCGGGAGTCAAAATCGGCAATGTGTTCGGCACACGCTTCCAGTCAAAGGCGGAGCTTGCCGGCGGTGTGATCCTGATTTTGCTTGGTATCAAAATTCTGATCGAGCACCTGTTTTTCGGCGGATGATCTGATTTTCGGCAACGGCAAAGCCGCGTCTGAAATCCGCAAATACAAAAAGCGTCACGGACGCACTCGACCGCCTTCTGAGCGATTCATCTTGAACAGCAGCTTATCCCACGGCATGACGGATAAGCTCCCTATACAGCAAAAAGGGGCTGTCGCATTAAGCTCCAACAAAGAAAAAGACCGGGTAGCCCGAAAGGGTTGCCCGGTCAGTGCTTTCGTAGTATAAT
>JBGUOX010000098.1:0-11074 GCA_045129995.1 Ruminococcus sp.
CTTGCCCTCAGCTATCACTTCCTACTGCCAAGCGTGTAGTGGACTTTCACCACCGAGTTACTACCCATTCCGGGCAAACCAAAAAAGAGGTTGACTTTTTTGAGTCAACCTCTTTTGCCGTAATTGATAGATTACTTCAGGTAGCTGCCGTTTGTGCCGATTTTGCCGGGGCCGTTAAGCACGTAAACTCTCATATTGCCCTTACCGATGGAGGGAACGGTGAGTCTGCCGCCGGAAACGGTCTGTCTGTCGCCGGTAACAGCGTCCACATAGGTGCCGTTTGGCAGGTTGCTGAAGGTTGCGCCGCCGGAGATAGCTACGCAAGCCAGGCTGTCCACACCGCCTGCGGTGTAACGTCTGGTGAACGCAATGTTGCTGCCGGATACGTTGCTGGTGGTGTACTGACCTTTTTGCAGTGCAGGAACAGCGCGTCTGATCATATTCAGCTGCTGCAGGTGCTTTGCAAGCGGCTTGTTAAGCGTAGTCGCTACGTTGCCGGAAACGTTGCTGTATGTACCGAAGCCGGTTGCGGTCACGTTGCCGGTGATGTTGTCGCCGAAGTACGCACGGCCGGTATTGGCAAGCGGTGCTTTAGGACCGACGTCGATTAGCTGACCTGCCTGGAACTGGATCTCAGAGCCGTAGTAAATGCACGGGATTCCGCGGAATGTCCACATCAAATCCATATTCTCAGCCCAAGCCTGCTCGCCGCCGGTGTAACGGGTGGTCTGGCAGAAGTTGGGACCGTAGTCGTGAGAGTCAACATAAACAACGTTCCAGGTGGAGTCGTTGAATGCGCTGTCCTCGCCCAATGCCGTGCCAAACGCGCCGTTGGCGTTTTCAAAGTTCCAGTGCATGGTAAAGTCGATAACGCCTGTACCGTTTGCCTTGGAATAGTCGGGAGTATGATATGTCACGCCGCTGAGCTTTGCGTTTTCGCTGGTATTGGTGAGGGTTCTGGTGGAATACTGCTGATAGTGCTTCTTTGAGTTTTCAAAGTTGGTGTTCCAGTCGGAAGGATTGGTTTTCCAGTTGCTTGTCCAGGGACTTTCGGTTTCCTTCCAGGTGTAGAAGAACGGAGAGTCAGACTGACCGCCCTCGTTGATGAACTCGCTCCATCTTGCGCAAACCTCGCCGAAGATGTAGAAGTTTTCAACGCTGTTATAGGTGGGGAAGTAAGCGGTGTTGAGCGTCCAGCGGTTCATATGCTTTTCGGTGTCAAGACGGAACGCGTCAACGCCCATATTGACATATTCCATATAAGCGGAATTGATATAATCCGCTACCGCCTGGTTTTCGGTGTTGGTGTCGCGGCAGTCGCCCTCGATGGAGGCGTACTGCTCAAGCGGATTGCCCCAGCCGCCGCCTTGAGTTTCGTGGTGGTAGTAGTTGTTGGGGTCATGACCGCTGTTGTGGATGCTCTGCATAATATCCAAGCGAGCCTGGAACTGCGGACCGCCCTGCATGCTGTCATAGTTGGGATATGATTTTGCCAGATCGCTGCCGGGGATCACCTTCATACTGTCGGGAGAAGCCAGATCCTGGATCCTGGTGTACTCCTTGGTGAACATCGGGCAAAGCGTAGCTTCGCCGAAGTTGCCGGTGTGGTTCCAAACAACGTCCTGAACGATCTTCATATCCTTTTCGTGCGCCGCGTCGATCAGATCCTGATAGGTCGCGCCTTCACTTTCGTAACGAACGTCAACGGTTGAAAAGTCCATCGCGTGATAGCCATGGTAGTCATAACCGCCGGCGTTGGTAACAACAGGCGTGATCCAAATCGCGGAGAAGCCCAGCGCCTTGAGGTAGTCGAGCTTTTCGATCAAGCCCTTAAAGTCGCCGCGCCATGCCGGGTCGCTGTCGGGGTTGCCTGCATTGCTGTCGTCCCAGCAGTGTACGTTATTGCCGGTGTCTCCGTCATAAAAACGGGTAGTCATTACAAAGTAGATAGAATCCTCGCGCAGATCGGTTCTGTCCCACTGGGTGATCTGGCTGGGATCATGATTGTACCATTTGTTGTTCTTATACCACCATTCGCCGGTGTTACGTGTCAGCTCAGGCGACTGCACTCCGTTGACAACAAACAACATATTCACCTTGGTGAGATTGTTGAAGGTGTACTTGTAGAAGCTGTTGCCCTCTGCCGTCATATTCGGACCGGGATAATTGGTGACCGAATTGGTGGGAAGACTGTTCCAGTAGTAGATACTGGGAGTGCCGCTCTCGCAATAGTAGTGGACAATAATGCCGCCTGCGCCGACTGCTTCGGCGCTTTCATCGGCGTCTTCAACCGCGGCAGCGGTTGCCGCAACTACACCGACGGTCAGCAGCATACAAACTGCCAGTACTACAGCAAGAATTTTTTTGATGTGTGCCATAATACTCCTCCTTATCATAGAGATAACTATACATTTATATTATAGAAGAAGCACAAGATTATATTTTCCTTTATTAGAATAATTACATTTTGTAACCTGCCGAATTTTCACCTCTCCTTTTGGTGATTTTGACCAAAAGAAGTTCTGCGCTCATCGTCAGCCGCAACAGCCGCTATATCATAACTCGCTGCGGCGATCGCCTGCTCCGCAGCAAAGGCTTGACCTTTCGCGCCGGTCTGCTATAATAAAAACGACAAACGCGCAAAGGAGAAAAAAGATGGAACTGAAAAAACTGCCCTATGCTTTGACGGTGTGCAAGCTTGCCTCGGCGGAGGGCTTGTGCCCTGATGATGATTTCTATTTTATCGGCAAAACCGACGAGGAGCTTTCATTGGTGTGCAAAACCGAAAATGTGCCCGCGCAAACCGCCGCGCGCGATGACGGCTGGAGAGGCTTTCGCATTCAGGGCATACTGGACTTTTCACTGATCGGTATTTTATCGAAGCTTTCCGCAATTTTAGCGGAGCAAAAAATCGGGATTTTTGCTGTTTCCACCTACAACACCGACTACATCCTTGTTAAAGAGGAAAATTTCGACCGCGCTTTGAACGCCTTGGCTCAGGCAGGCTACACCATCGTTTAAATCGTATAAAAATACCGGGCACGGAATCGATCCGTGTCCGGTAAATTTTATAAGAGAAGCTTTATCAGCCGATGAAGCGAACCTTGACTACGCCGTCGAGCGCCGCGAGCTTATCCGCGTCGTCCTGAGTTGCGCCGTCGATGATGGTGTAGGCATAGTCGCCGCGGGTTTTGGTGTTGAAGCCTGTCATACCCGCAACGGCGACGGCCTTGAGGTCAGCGTCAGCCTTGCTGATCACGGTAACGCGGCTGCCGTTTCTCTCAACAGAGAGCGCAGGCAGGTTAACGGAGTTAACGATGTTGCCGTTTTCGATGAAGTCCTTGATCTGGTTGCACGCCATAACCGCACAGTTATCCTCGGATTCGGGAGTGGATGCGCCGAGGTGCGGAATGACAATGACATTCTCCTCGCCGAGAATGGTATCGTTGCCAAAGTCGGTCACATACTTTGCGACCTTGCCGCTCTTGAGAGCTTCAAGCACAGCGTCGGTGTTTACAAGACCGTCGCGGCTGTAGTTGAGGATACGAACGCCGTCACGCATTTTCGCGATCATTTCAGCGTCTACAAGATCCTTGGTGTCGGGAAGAAGCGGTACATGGATGGAAAGATAGTCGCAGTTGACCATAACCTCTTCGTTGCTGTTTGCGAGCTTAACGGCAGGATCGAGCTTTGCCTTGTTCGCTTCGCTGAGGAAGGGATCGAAGCCGATAACGTCCATACCGACCGCTACCGCTACGTTGGCTACGAGGATGCCGATAGCGCCCAAGCCGACAACGCCGAGGGTTTTTCCGGTGATTTCGGGACCTACGAACTGGCTTTTGCCCTTTTCGACCTTTTTGCCCATTTCATCGCCTGTGCCCTTGAGGGTTTTTGCCCACTCGATGCCCTCGACGACCTTACGGGAAGCGAGCAGAAGACCGGTGAGAACCAGCTCTTTAACAGCGTTTGCGTTTGCGCCGGGGGTGTTGAATACACAAATGCCCTGCTCGGTGCATTTATCCTTGGGAATGTTGTTTGTGCCGGCGCCTGCTCTTGCGATGGCAAGAAGGTTGTCGCCGAACTCCATATCGTGCATTGCCGCGGAACGAACAAGAATCGCGTCCGGATTCTGTACGTCGTCGCCGCAGGTGTAGTTGTCGCCGAGACGCTTGGTTCCGACGGCAGCGATCTTATTTAAAGTGAGTACATTATACATAACACTCAAACCCTTTCGTTTACAATTTCAATATACGTTACAGCGGGCGTGCCTTGCACGCCCACCGATTGTTGTTATCCGTTCGGATAATTACTTGTTTTCCGCCTCGAACTTCTTCATAAAGTCAACCAGCGCAACAACGCCCTCGTAAGGCATAGCGTTGTAAATGGAAGCTCTCATACCGCCGACGGTGCGGTGACCTTTGAGGTTCACCAAGCCTGCCTCGGTGCTTTCCTTAACAAACTTTGCGTCAAGGTCGGGATTGCCGGTAACAAAGGGAACGTTCATCAAAGAACGGTCTTCGGGAACAACGGTACCCTTGAACAGCTCGGAGCAGTCGAGGAAATCGTAGAGCAGCTTTGCCTTCTTTCCGTTGAGCTCCTGCATTTTTTCAAGACCGCCGACTTCGTTCTTGATCCACTCAAGAACAAGCTTTGCTACATAGATGGAGTAGCAGGGCGGTGTGTTGTACAAAGACTGAGCGTCAGCGTGGATCTTATAGTTGAGCATGGTAGGAGTGATGTCCATTGCGTTGCCGAGAAGATCCTCACGGATGATCGCGATGGTCACACCTGCGCCGGACATATTCTTCTGTGCGCCCGCAAACAGCATACCGAACTTGGTAATATCAAGCGGAGTAGAGCAGATGCAGGAGGAGATGTCGGCGATCAGCGGAATGTCGCCGGTGTCGGGCAGCTCGTGATAAACGGTGCCGTAGATGGTGTTGTTCATGCAGATGTAAACATAGTCCGCATCCTCACGGAACATAGATCTGTCGGTCTTGGGGATGTAGGAGAAGGTTTTGTCGGCAGATGAAGCGACCGCCTGCGCGTCGCCGTAGCGCTGCGCCTCCTGAAGTGCCTTCTTAGCCCACTGACCGGTAACGATATAGTCAGCCTTGTTGTTCTTGTTCATAAAGTTGAGGGCTACCATTGCAAACTGGGTGGAGCCGCCGCCCTGCAAAAACAGAACCTTGTAGTTGTCAGGAATGTTCATTACTTCTCTGAGCAGTGCCTCGGCGTCCTTGATGATCTTATCAAACGCCTTGCTGCGGTGCGACATTTCAAGTACGCTCTGACCGGTGCCCTCGTAGTCGAGCATCTCTGCCGCTGCTTTCTTCAGAACCGCCTCGGGCAACATTGAGGGGCCTGCGGAAAAATTATAAACTCTTGCCATGTTGAAAACTCCCTTTTCTTTAATTTGGGTGCTGTTGATTACTCAAAACTACCCCATTCTTAATCTACCATAACATTGGTATTATACGCTATTTATCGGGCGATGTCAATACACCGCCCGATAAATGGTTAAAAATTTAACAATTTCTTTTTCGGTTACGCCTTGATTTCACCAATCACAGACAATATATCGTCCTTCATACGCAGCGCTTCGTTTCTTGCGGCAACCGCAAAGTCGTCCTCGGAAAGTCCCTGCTTTTTCCACGCGCACATAATGCCGCGGCTGGAATTGATGATCGCGCCCAAGCCGTTTTTATCAAAGGCGTTTTTGGCGTCGTTTGCTCCGCCGCCCTGAGCGCCGTAGCCGGGCACCAAAAAGAAGGTATGCGGCGCTTTTTCGCGCATTTCGGCAAGCTGCTCCGGGTAGGTAGCGCCAACAACTGCGCCAACGCCGGAATAGCCGTATTTGCCGGGAAGCTCCTCTCCCCAGCGCTCGCACATTTTGCCCATCTGCTCATACACCGACACGCCGCTTATAAGCTGCAGATCCTGCAGCTCGCCGGAGCTGGGATTGGACGTCTTGACCAGAACAAAAATGCCCTTGTCCTTCTCCTTGCAGATGTTCGCCAGCGGCTTGATGCCGTCGGTTCCAAGGTATCCGTTTACCGTCAAAGCGTCCGCGCCAAAAGCGTCGATCGCCTCGCCTGCCACGTCGGTGGTGCCGAGGTGCGCGGCGGCGTATGCCTCCATGGTGGTTCCGATGTCGTTTCGCTTGCCGTCGGTGATGACGAACATTCCCTTTTCTTTAGCATAGGCAATCGTTTCGGCAAGCGCCTTAACGCCCTGCCATCCGTACATTTCGTAATATGCCGCCTGCGGCTTTATTGCAGGCACGATGTCGCAGATTTGATCGATGATCGCCTTATTGAACGCAAGCAGCGCCGCCGCCGCGCCCTCCAGCGTTTTGCCGTATTTGGCAAAGTACGCGTCCTTAACAGACGCGGGAACGTAGTCGAGCTTGGGATCAAGCCCGGCAACGGTGGGGTTTTGCTTTTCGATTATGTTTTCAATCAGTCTGTCAAATGCCATAAAAACCTCCGGGTTTCAATTGAAGTAAGAAATCATTCGTTTGTCACGATTACGAATTAATGATGTCATACAGATCGTTTGCGAACTTGTAATAATCCTTTCTGCCCTCCTGAATGAACTGAATGGCAGGACGCGGATGGGTGTTGTACTGACCGGTCAGCATATAGGGAACGTCGTAGCCCCACTTTACGCCTTCCTCCTGAAGCTTTGTCATGTGGTTCTGCATCATTTTGATGATGGGATTGACCTTGTATTTTGGATTTTTCAAAAAGCCGAGCAGCAGCTCCAGCGCGCAGTTGCCTGCGCCGCGACCCATACCGTCCACGGTGGCGTCAAGATAGCTTGCGCCGTATGCCATGGCTTCGATGGTGTTAGCAAAAGCAAGCTGCTGGTTGTTGTGAGCGTGAATGCCTGTCAGCTTGCCGTACTTTTCGGCGATCTCGCCGTACATCTCGGCATAGCGTCTTGCTTCCTCGGGATAAAGCGAGCCGTAGCTGTCCACTATGTAAAAGCAGGAAACCGGCGTTTGTCCCAAAATTTCCAGCGCTGTTTTCAAGTCCTCGGTACGCGCCTTGGAAACAGCCATAATATTGATCGTGGTTTCATATCCCTGCTTTGCGCAGTATTCGATCATTTCCACCGCCGCGGGAATTGTGTTGATGTAGGTGGCGATGCGCACCAAGTCGATGGGACTTTCGTTTTTGGGGATGATGTCCTCCTCAAAATCGGTTCTGCCCACATCCGCCATCACGGCGATTTTCATTTTTGTGTTGTTGTCGCCGACGATAGCGCGGATGTCGTCATCCTTGCAGAATTTCCACTTGCCAAAATCGTCCTCGTCGAAGATCTCGCGGCTTGCCTTGTAGCCGAACTCCATGTAATCGACGCCTGCCTTCAAATTTGCCTTGTAAAGATCCTGCACGAACTCGTCGGAAAAACGAAAGTCGTTGCAAAGTCCGCCGTCACGGATGGTCGCGTCAACAACGCGTATGTCCTGTCTGACGGACAAAAGATTACCTTTTTGTGCCATAATTTACCCTTCTATTCCAATTTAATTAGCGTAACCCTTACGCTTCAAAAACCAATTTACCGTCCAAAAATGTCTTTTTTACCCTGCCGCTGAGAGTCATTCCCTTAAACGGCGTATTTTTGCTTTTGCCGTGCAAGCCTTCAACATCCACCGTCCAATCCTCGTTTAGGTCGATCAGTGCGATGTCGGCAGGCGCGCCGACAGCCAGCGTACCGGCGTTGATGCCAAGGATGTTTGCGGGATTGACCGCCATTTTTTCCACAAGCTGCGAAAGCGTGAGCAAGCCCGGTTTAACAAGATAAGTATAGGCGACCGCGAACGAGGTTTCCATTCCGATGGAGCCGTTGGGCGCTTTTTCAAAGTCGGCTTTTTCCTCCGGCGTATGCGGCGCGTGGTCGGTGGCGATGCAGTCCAGCGTGCCGTCGCGCAAGCCCTCGATAATCGCCTGCACGTCCTCGTCCGTGCGCAGCGGCGGATTCATACGAAAGTCCGCGTCACGGCTGAGAAGCGCCTGTTCGGTAAGCGACACATAATGCGGCGCGGTTTCCGCCGTAACCTTTACGCCGCGGCGTTTTGCGTCGCGCACAAGAGCCACGCTGGTTTTGGTGCTGACGTGGCAAATGTGGATAGGAACATTTTCAGCCGCCGCCAGCGCGATTTCACGCGCGGTGCCGCAATCCTCTGCCGAAGCAGGGATTCCCTTTACGCCGAGCTGCCGGCTTACCTCGCCTTCGTTGATCTTTCCGCCGTCGGCGAGAAACAGATCCTCGCAATGCGCCACAACGGTCATTCCCAGCTGCGGCGCTTTTTTCATGGCGTCGCTGAGAAAACGCGTGTTTTCAACAGGCCGCCCGTCGTCGCTCAGTCCGATAGCGCCAGCCTTGCGCAGCGCCTCCAAATCGGTCGGCTCCTCGCTTTTAAGTCCTTTTGTAATGCTTGCCGCCACATAAACCTTTGCTTTGGCGTTCTTTGCTTTGTCGAGAATGTACCGCACGGTTTCTTCGTTGTCCACGGTGGGAACGGTGTTAGGCATACAAAGCAGCGAGGTCACGCCGCCTGCCACTGCCGCTGAACATCCTGTTAGAATGTCCTCCTTTTGTGTTTGACCGGGGTCGCGGAGATGTACGTGCATATCCACAAATCCCGGAACTGCGCACAAGCCTTCGGCGTTTACAACGGTACCGTCAGTGCAAAGCCCTGTTCCGACGTCCGCGATCTTTCCGTCGCGTATCAGTATATCACCAACGCCGTCCAGCTCGTCGGCAGGCGAAACAACACGGGCGTTTTTTAATAATAATTCCATAGTTACCTCCTGCGGGCGGGCGGTCTGCGGTCATCGCGGCGATGCACCTGCACCAAGCCGTTTTTGTCGCGCTGACGCAGGTCGCTTGCGCGCTCCCTGCGACGGCGCTCCGCTTCGCGCGCGCGGCGCTCTTCCTCCGCCTTTTTGCGTTTTTTGATCATACGCTTGCGCTTGATTGAACGTTTGACGTTAGTTGCGAAGTAACCGCAGTGAACAAAGAAATACTTGAAGCCGCCGCCGATTTTTTTCATTACGCCGCCAAAGCCCTCGCCCTTTTTCCCGGGCTCCTGCTCAAGCTCCTCGGCACGCTGCTCTACCTCGCCTATAACGTCGTATTCCTCTGCTTCCTCGATTTCCTTGCTGCTGATAACGCCCATAACTTTTTTGGGTGATTCCTCAAAGAAATCGCTGCTTTTTTTGAATTTTTCCTGTTTGTTTTCATCACGCGCCAAAACCTCGTCGCTGACGAACTCGTTAAATTCTTCATCCGATTCTTCATCGGAGCTTTCGTCTGCTTCTTCGTCCGCTTCTTCGTCTGCTTCTTCGTCGGGTGCCGCTGCCTCTGTCGATTCCTCTTCGTGAGCTTCTTCGGCTGCCGTTTCTTCAACAGTTTCTTCCGTAACGGGGTCCGCTTTCGGAGTTTCCTCCGTTTCGTCCTCAGCGGAGGGCTCGGTCTGCTCGGGTTCTTCGGGCAGCTGCTCTGCGGAATCATCTTCCGCTTCGTTTGCCGCCGTCTCCCCTTCGACCGACTCTTCCGCCGCTTCAGCGGCTTCTTCCGCTTCCTCCTGCGATCGGTCGGTCGGTTCCTGCGGAACAGATTCCGCATCATCCTGCGCGCCGTCCTCAGGCGCGTCCTCAAAAAACTCGGAAATATTGTCAGCCGGATCGGTCACACTGTCCCTGACCTCCGAGTCATCCTCGGAGTCGGCGTCCATTAAGGGCAGTGCCTCAATAAAATTTTCGTCGTCCTCCACATCGCCCAGCAGTCTTGCGATGTCGGCGTCTGAATATTTTCTGCCTTCGTAAGCTTCGTCGTCCGAATACTCATCCGGCAAGGCGACAGCTTCGCTGACAACAGGCTGCTCAGGCTGCGCAGGCGCTTCGCTCGGCTCGGGCTGCTGTGCCGCTGTCGGCGCAGGCTCCTCCTCAAACGCCTCCTCTTCCTCGCTATAAGGCTTCATCGGCGCGTTGCTGTGATACTTGTCGGCAAGCTCACGCAAAACCCTGTCATTGTCTTCTTTTGGTTTTCTTCTCTTGATCGTCCTTATTACTACGATAAGCAAAATCAGCAGGATCAGCGCCACTGCTCCTGCGCCGATGGCGATATAGATCAGCATTTGCTTTTGATCGGCGTTTTCCGATTTGGGCGCGAATTTAATGCTTGATACAACGCTGCTGAGGATCTGATAATCCTGTACCTCAACATTTCCTGCGTTTCGGAACAGCGTCATAGTTACGATTTTTCCGCGATAAATTGTTTCCGCGCGATACTGTGTACGTCCGTCGACAGTGATGTCGTAGTAGATCCACACAACATCCTTGCCGGCTTCATCGGGCGTTCCTGAGATGTAGAGCGCCGTGCCGTCGGAAGCGTTCAGCGTATTGTTTTTGATTTCCTCCAGCTGCGCAAAGGAATACTTGTTATAGTTTTCCATTTCCTTTGACTGCGGCGTGGTGTTGCTTGTCAGCGTTAAAATGATGGCGATATTATCGCTTGCGCGCATATAGATATTGTTCTGCTCAAAATCGCGCATAACCGTGTTATAGTCATTTCCGTCGCGCATAAAATACGGATCGCTTTTATCTGTGGAACGGGTCACCGCCGTCATATTGTCCGGCAGTGTTAAGGTCATACCGTCGCATTCGGGAATGGCAACATTATTGCCTGCCGCCGCGATCGTCAGCACACTTACCAGGCAAAGCCAAACGCACAGCGCCGATATACCGATTCTTTTTACAATTGATTTCATTCTCATTCCCCCACACAGCGTTTCAGCTGCTTTCATTGCATACACTTTTATTATACATAAGACCGCCGGGAATTACAAGAAAAACTTTTCAAAATTTACCGTATCCGCAAACAAAAAAATGTCACGGCCGCTCTCGCCCGTTTTTGAAAAACGTCTTCCGTCACCTTTTGTCAGCGGCGTGCCGATATAGTTTCAAATAAAGAAAAAAAGGCTCTATAATAAATGTTGGGGTAACAAATAGAGCCTACAAAAAATAATTCAAAAAAGTAGAGCATATTTGCACCAAATCCG
>JBGUOX010000099.1:0-19651 GCA_045129995.1 Ruminococcus sp.
AAACAAGCGACAGCTTTTCAGCCATCGCTTGTCATTATTCTCTTATTCTGTTTTATTCGGATTTACCCCAACTATTGACAGAGAGCCAAAATTTTTAAAAACCCGTATTTTTGTTATGATGTTGTTATAGTCGGTTTGATATACTTTAATCACAGTCAAGGGAACAACACCGAACTGAAATAAATAATCAAAAGGAGAAATCATCATGAAAAAGAACAACATCAAAACAAAGGTAATCGGAACAGTTATGGCAGCGCTTTGCGTTGTATCGGCAGGAACAGCTATCTCGGCAGTAAGCGCTTCGGCGGCAACGGCAAATGTACCGGTCGCGGCAAAGGCAGTTACCGGAAGAGCTTGCAGATTCACAATGAAGGGCAGCAACTGGAACTATTCGGCAGACAGCCTGTGCGCAAAAATCACCTGCAACTTCAACTATAACACCAAGACCTGTCAGTTTATCGCACGCGGCACAGAGGCAGGCATCACAAACGCGATCCTTAAGGCAAAAAGAGCCGACGGAAAATGGGACAACACACCCGTTCGCTTCACCGTTGACAGCGCGCTGAACGTGACCGGCAAGCAGACAGGCAGAACATTTATCACCAACAACTGATTTACTTCAGTTTAATAGTAAACAGAAAACAAAAGAGAGTAAGGAAAGGAACATCATTATGAAAAAATGCAGAATTTTGGCTATTGCCATGGCGGTTATCGCGACAGCGGCTGCCTTAACGATCACGGGCTGCGCGTCCAAGACTTCTTCCGAGGCGTCCAAAAATACAACCGCGACCACGGTTGCGACGACCGCTCCCGCAAAGGAAAACGGCGCTGAGGAGTTCAACACGGTTGCGCCTTATGAGGAAGGCGGCAGCGGACAGAGCAACGGCGGATCGAAAAACGATACGCAGAATGCGGAAAACAACAGCGGCAGTGAAAACAAGGGCAACGAAGAGTTCAATACCGTAGCGCCCTTTGAGGAAGGCGGCGGAGCACAGCCTGCAACGGAAGCACCTCAGCAGGATCAGCAGGAAGCGCCGCAGGGCGACGCGGAATACAACACGGTCGCACCGTTTGAAGGGTGACGCATATGTGTTACCGAAGTCGCTATAAAGGCGTTTATATAAACCGACACCCTCGCATCCGTTAAGGAGCGAGGGCGTTTTTGCGTTTGTCTAAAAAATTTTGCAGAATAATCGTGGCGGCAACCTCGTCTACCACGTTTTTTCGCTTTTTTCCGCGTGTGTTGGTGTCGTTGAGAAAACTATGCGCCGTTATGGTGGTTCCGCGCTCGTCCTGCATTTCCACGGGAAGTCCCGTCAGCTCTTGCAGCGTTTGTGCGACCGAGCGCGCGTTTTGGGCGCTTTCGCCCTCGGTGCCGTCCATATTCTTCGGCAGTCCGACAACAAGCATTTCTGCCTGTGCTTCTTTTGCGGCTTCGGCAATTTTGTCGGGCAGCTTATTGGGGGATTTTTCAAAAATCACCTTGTAAGGCGACGCCAAGAACTCTGTTTTATCGCAAATTGCAAGCCCTGTTCTGGCTTTTCCCAAATCAACTGACATGATGACCATGAAAACAGTCCTTTCGTATTGATAGCTTCATTATAATGCAAAAACGGCGGCATTACAAGATTTTTGCGGGATTCTTCTACAAAACATTTGAAATTGCTCTGTCATGGAATGACAAAACCATTGCGGACAATGCTTTATAATGAAGGAACAAAAAGAAAAGGAAGTATCAATTATGGAAGGTGTAAAAACAGCGGCGCGTCCTGTCGCGGAAGAAGGGAATCGTTCTTTGAAAAACGCGGCGGTGCACGCGGTTTATTTGGGACTTGGATTTTTGGTTTCGCGCGGCGCTGTGCTTGGAAATCTGGCGCCGTTCGGCGCGTCCTTTGTAGCGGCAGTTCCCGGAGGACGTCTTGCCGCGGCGCTTACAGGCGCGGCACTTGGATATATTGTGCGCAAGCCAGAGGACAGCTTTCGATATGTGTCGGTGGTAATTGCCATCGCGGCTCTGCGATGGCTGTTCAGCGAGCTTGATTTCATCCGCCGAAGTCAGCTGTTCGCGCCGCTTACAGCGTTTGGTACCGTTCTGGCGACAGGCGCGGCAATCACCTTTGGCAACAGCGGCGCCCTCAACACCGTTGCGGATTGCGTTATCGAAGCGGCGCTGGCAGGCGCGGCGGCGTTTTTTATGGCGCAGACGGTGCGATTGGCAGGGCAGCGCCGAGGCATTTCCGCTTTTACCGGACAGGAAAGCGCGGCTTTGGTGCTGACGGGCTGCGTGTTAATGCTGTCGCTTGGAAGCGTTGAAATCGAGGAGATCTCGCTTGGCAGAATTTTGGCTGTGCTGGCTGTGCTGTTATGCGCGCGTTACGGCGGCGTATCGGGAGGCTCTGTCAGCGGCATTGCGACAGGCGCTGTGTTCAGCCTTGCACGCGAAGGTCAAGGTTATCTTTGCGGAGGATTTGCGTTCGGAGGCTTGGCGGCAGGCGTTTTCGCGCCGCTGGGAAAGATCGCCTGCGCGCTGTCATTTATGGTGTCGCACGCGCTGATGAGCCTTGCCTTTGGCGAAAGCAGCGTTTTGCCCTCGGTGCTGATTGAAAGCTTTATCGGTTCGGTCACGTTTATGCTGCTTCCAAAGGAGGTAGGCAACGTCGTATCGCCCGTTTTTCACAACGAAGTCAACGCCTCTCTCGGCGAAAGCCTTCGGCGCAGCGTGGTTATGCGGCTGAATTTTACATCCAAAGCGATCGCAAATGTAAAAAACGACGTCAAAAATGTTTCCGAAAAGCTCGGAGAGATGTATTCGCCGTCGTTTGAATGGGTGTGCGAAAATGTAGCGCGCGACGTTTGCGGCGGATGCGGACTGAAAATGTACTGCTATGAGCACGAAGGCGGCGTGACGCGTGATGATTTTTTTCGTCTGGAGGAGGTGCTTGCCGAAAAGCGCAGGATCGACGACGCTGATGTTGAGGAAGCCTTTGTCAAGAATTGCTGCAAAAAGGGCGAGATCGCCGCGCAGATGACGCTGAACTACCGAAATCTTTTGGCGGCGCAGGAGGCAAAACAGCGCGTAGCGGAGCTGCGCGGTGTTGTGGCAGGACAGTTTGCAGGCGTCAGCGACATTTTGCACGATTTATCCGAGGATTTTAACCATACGATGCGCAGCGATGAGGACAGCGCGCAGCGCATTACCGAAGCGTTGTCGGCGGCGGGATACGGTGTGGCTGATTGTGTTTGTCTGACAGGAGGCAACGGAAGGATGACCGTGGAGCTGGAGCTTGCGCGGCGGTCTGATACGGCGGTTTCTCAGGGAAGGCTTGCGCGTGAGGTGTCAAAATGCTGCGGCAGACGGTTCGATCTTCCGACGCTCAGCTTTGAAGGCGGCAGGATCCGCGCGGCGATGTGCGAAATGCCTTTTTTCGACGCGGAGATCGGCAGCGACCAGCATATCGCGGACAACGGCAAGCTGTGCGGCGACTGCATAGACTATTTCAACGACGGTATGGGTAATACCTACGCAATGGTTTGTGACGGGATGGGTACAGGCGGCAGAGCGGCTGTCGACGGCAATATGGCGGTGTCGGTGATGGGCAGACTCCTTCGCGCAGGATTGTCGCCCGACAGCTCGCTGCAGATCGTCAATTCGGCGCTGATGATAAAAAGCGAGGATGAATCGCTGTCCACAGTGGATTTGACAGGCATTGACCTGTATTCCGGCGGCGTTACGCTTAAAAAGGCAGGCGCGCCGCTGACATATATCAAAAAAGGCGGCAGGGTGATGACGCGCGAAATGCCGTCGCTTCCGGCGGGGATATTGAACAACGTCAAATTCTCGACGGAAACTGTACAATTAGGCGCGGGAGATCTGGTGGTAATGGTGTCTGACGGAGTAATAACCGGCGATGAAAAATGGCTGGAGCGGCTGATCCGCACCTGGAACGAGGGCAGCGCGCAGGACTTGGCGCAGGCAGTCGTGCAGGAGGCGATACGCCGCCGTGCCGCGACAAAGGACGATGATATTACGGCGGTTGCCATTCGCCTGACAGAAAATCAATAATAAAAAAGCAACTCCCTGAGCCGTTCGGTTCAGGGAGTGATTATGTTTATTGAAAGATACCTGCTTGCACAGGGATATTTGTTTCGTTATCCACCAGCATAAAGATGAAGGGACGGTCAAACGATATTTTATCCTCCATTTCGGAGAACGACGCGGTGTCGTCAGACTCGCTGTCGGTGTTGACGCCGTTTTCGTCCATCGAAAAATCATTTTGCAGCTCAAATATTTCGCCGAGCTTAGCATCCGAGTGATAGCTCATCGCTGAAAAGCTTGCGCCGCCGCCGAAGATCGCGCTCAAGCCGCAGTGCGAAAGCACAGCGGACAGCGCCTGCGCGCTGTCGTCAGCCTCAATGCTGATCTTCGGTATAACGGCTGTGCAGCGTTTTGTGACGTCCGCGCTGTTTATAAGCGAATTATATTTTGTGCTGTCAAGCTGCTGTAAATAATCCGCCGGCGCAAGACCTTCGTCAGGCAAAATCAAAACCAGCTTCAGGGGATTTTGGGCGGTGTATTTGATCACGCCGACGGCGTTTTCGGATTTGATCTTGATTTCGTTTGCTCTGAAAAAGCTTTCGCTTCGGCTTCCGCTTGCGCCCTTAAAGGCGCCGTCGTTTGATTCGGCGTCGTTGCCCTGCAGCCAAACATCGCTGATCTGAGGCGCGTTTACCATATTTATATCGCCGTCACTCAGGGGCAACTCGTCATAGGGATAGCTGCCCTTCAAATAGTTTTTGAGCTTGTTCTGCGCGTTTTCTCCGTCAAAGGCAAAGCGAAAAACGTCGAACCCGTAAAAATCCGCTGCGCTTTGCAGAAAAGCGGATTTGACGTCGGTGCCTTCGTCCAGCAGCATCGCGCCCTGCAAGCTGACAAACTCGTCCGGCTTTTCGTCTTTTTTTAGCCCTGCTTTGCTGACGGATTCCATCCGGCTTTTGAAATAAGACGAGCAGGCGTTGAAGTCGCCAAGACTAAATTCGGCGCCGAACGCCAGCAAAATATCCTGCCGTGTGTTTCCGGAAGCGCCGTTGCCAAGCATACCCAGCTGCAAAGCGCTTGACGCGGGAGAGCATACAAAGCTTTCTTTTTTGACAGCTGCCAGCGCAGCAAGCTCCTTAAATGAAAAGGCGGAAACGGCATTTGCGTAGCTGTTGTAAGCGGCAGGCGGTTCCTCCGCTCCGTCCGCGTAGTTATATGTGACGGAAACGTCGTCGCTGCGCGTGTATTTTTTTATCATCGCTTCATCGTCGGAAAATTCCTTGGGATTGGTGCAGGCGACCAGCGTCAGGCTGAGTGCCGCCGCTAGGACGGCAGTGATTTTTCGTTTCATACGGATGGTTCCTCGTCTGAGTTTTGAGATTCTTTTGTATCCTCGGCAGGAGCGGTCAGCTCCAGCGCGAGCTTATACATATCCTCGGCGGCGTTGGGATGTGCCAGCCGCCGGCAGTTTTCACGCATTTTTGCCAGCTTTTCCGGAGAAGAAAGCAGCTCGGCGATTTGTTGGCTGCCGTTTTTCTTGTCGACGACGATAGCCGCGCCGTATTTCAGCAAAAAGTTTACGTTGTACTGCTCCTGTCCCGGATAGGCGTTGTAGATTGCCATCGGCAAGTGACAGGCAAGGCTTTCGGTGATGGTCAGACCGCCGGGCTTTGTGACGATCAGGTCGGAGACGTGCATATAGTCCTCTACGTTGTCAACAAAGTAGAGCAGCTTTGTTCTGTCCTCGGCGCCGAGTTCGCTGACAGTCGTTTTCAGTTTTTCATAAAGCTTTTCGTTTTTGCCGGTAATTACGATCATTTGCAGCTTTTCGTCGGATTTGGCAAGCTCTTCGTAAAAGTCGAGCACGCCGGTCACGCCGAACGAGCCTGCCATAAGCAACACGGTGGTTTTGTCGGGCGAAATACCCTCGCGGCGGCAGATTTCCTCTTTTGCGCCGGGAATGTTGAACTTTTCAAAGGTCGGGATACCGATCGGGTAGATGATCGTTTCGTCCACGCCGTATTCCTCGATAAGCTTTTTTGCCATTTGCGGCTCGGCAAGCACATAAGCGTCGATGTTGGGCGCGATGTAGGTGCGGTGCGCGTCATAATCGGTTATCAGAGCAATGCAGGTGGCGTTCAGCTTGCCGCTGCTTTTCAGCTTTGACACCATCGCGGTAATAAACGCGTGGCACATAATGATAACGTCGGGATGATGCTTTTCGATCTCTTCCAGCAGTTTGTTTGCTCTGGCAGAGTTGGATTTCATCACGGCGCGGTACATCAGGTTTTCGCGGTCGGTTATTTTGTAAAGACCGCCGTAGAACTGCGGAGCTTTTTTTACAAGAAAGTAATATCCCTGAACGACCGCTTTATCATACATTTTGCCGATTGCCTTCAAGCCGTCAATCACCGTAACGTGTGTGTCGGGATTAAGATGCTTGATTCGTTCTTCCAGTGCCGCCGCTGCGCGCTTGTGACCGCCGCCGGTTGAGGCAGAAATGATTAATATGTTCATAAACGTGCTCCTTGAGGATGATGCCGTGTGCCGTGCCGTTATCACGGCGAAAAGTAAAACGCTTGCTTATAACTATTATACTTAAAAAGAGAAAACTTTTCAACAGATATTTTCTTTGTTTTGTTCGTTTTTGCGGCAAAATAAGCATTTTGTGCCCGGACGAATGAAAATTAACAAAAAAATTACAAAATCATCCGATTATATTTGTGTTTTGCCACTTTATTTTTTGAATGAATTGTAGTAGAATAGAAAATGATAAATGGAAAAGACTATTTACTGCCGACAGAACATCGGAAGGTATTATTGCGAAATGTTTTGACAATTCACGGGGGTGGATTATGAAATACGGCAACAACAACGCAGCTTATGCCGCGGAGGAAATGATCGACATTTCCGGCGGCGCGCGTTTTGCAAAAACAAATAATGACGATAACAACAAAAGAAATAAATATATTATCATCGCTATCGTTGCGGCGTTGGTGGTGGCTTTGGTCATCGCCGGGATCTGTATTTTCAGCGCGCTTGCGGGCAATAACGATGACCAGCAAAAGCCCTTGGTAAACGAAAACAACGAGTTTATCTATGCGGACAAGACCATAGTTTCGGGCGTTGACATCGGCGGAAAAACCGTCAAGGAAGCAAAGGCGCTGCTGGAGCAGAACAAACAGCATTTTATCACCCCGATCACTCTTAAGGTGAACGTTGCAGGCGATGAAGTGACGCTGGATCAAAGCAAGTTTGAGTATACCTATAATATAGACGAGGTCATCGCGCAAATCAAAAGCGACGCCGAAGACGGAAAATCCACCTCAGACAAGGCATATGAGATCAGCGCGATCGTAACAAACGATTCCGTAAGCAAGAACGTGGCGACGATTTGCGAAGAACATAACGTTAAAGCAAAAGACGCGCGCGTGACGGAGTTTAGACCGTTTTCCGACGACCGCTTCACCTTTGCCGAAGCTCAGGACGGACTGGCGATCGACGACGCGGATCTGAAAAAGCAAATCGGCGACGCGATGCACAGCGGTCAAAAGGAATATGCCATCGAAGCAAAGACCAGCGCCGAAAAGGCGGACGTGACGGCGGATTTCCTTAAGAAAAATATAGTGAAGCTCGGAACCTTTGAAACATATTCCACCAACACCGACAACGGCACAAGCAATATGCACGTTTCTTTGGAGGCTTGCAACGGTTCGATCATTGAACCGGGTGCGGAATGGTCTTTCAATGAGTGCACCGGCGACTCCAACCTGGAGTCCAACGGATATAAATCCGCTCACGTAATTGTTGACGGCAGGATCGCCGACGGCATCGGCGGCGGAATTTGCCAGTCCAGCACGACCATCTACAACGCGGCGATCCTCTCGGATATGGAGGTCGTTGAGCGCTACAACCACAAGTGGCCGTCCGGTTATGTCGACATCGGCTTGGACGCGACGATCGACTATCCCAACCTTGACTTAAAGCTGAAGAACATCACCGATTATCAGATGTTTTTGGAATGCAAAGAAGACAACAACACGCTGACGGCAACCTTCTACGGTTATCACAGTCCTTCTTATGATACCATCGAAACCGAAACAAGCGACGTTTCCTATGGCAGCGGCAACTATTCGGTAAAGGCTTGGCGCGTATATTACAAGGACGGCAAAGAGGTTGACAGAAAAGAGCTTTACAGCTCAACCTACGACACAGACAGCGGTTCTTCCTCGTCAGACAGCGACTCGGGCAGCAGCGAAGACAGCAACAACGACAACACACCGGCGCAGCAGGAGGTACCTGCGACAGCGGTTGAAGAACCGGTTTACGAGCCGACTCAGGCAGAACCCGAGGTTTCGGTAGTCGCCCCTGTGGAAGCTGCCCCGGTTGAAAGCGTTGAAAGCGGCGGCGAGGTTCCTCAAGGTTAAAACTTAACAGCATAGCTCCGACACCTTCGTTAGGCAAACTAACGAAGGTGTTTTTTTAGGCGGAAAAAATAAAACAGCATAAACAAAACGCCTCCGTTAAGAATACTAACGGAGGTGTTTTTATGATCAAAAGAATCGGAACAGGTACAATAGCGTTTGACGTAATGCCTGCGATAGAAAGCTACGCGTCGGTCGTGGGGCAAAAAGAAAGCGAAGGTACTTTGGGTGAGTTGTTCGATAAAAAGATCACGGACAGCCGTAACGGTGAAGAAACCTATGAGTCTGCCGAAAGCCGAATGCAGCACGCTGCCGCGCAGTGCGCAATGGAAAAAGCTATGCTGCGTACGGGAGACATTGATTGCGTGTTGGCAGGGGATCTTTTAAACCAGTGCATAGGCTCCAGCTTTGGACTGATGGATTTCGGGATCCCTTATCTTGGGCAATACGGCGCTTGTTCAACAATGGCGCAAACCCTGCTTGTCGGAGCAATGATGGTTGCCGGCGGCGCTGCGGAGCGCGCGCTGTGCGTAACGTCATCTCACTTTTGCGCGGCGGAGAGGCAGTATCGCTTTCCGATGGAATACGGCTCTGTGCGCACGCCGACCGCGCAGTGGACAGTGACCGGCGCAGGCGCCTGTGTGCTTGGCAACAGCGGTAAAATAGCCGGCATTCGCGCCGGCACCATCGGCAGGATCACGGATTATGATATTACTGACGCAAATAATATGGGCGCGGCTATGGCTCCTGCTGCGGCGGAGACCATATTGCGTTTTTTGGCGGACACCAAGAGCGGCGCGGAGGATTATGACGCTATCTTTACGGGCGATTTAGGACAGGTCGGAAGCGAGATCCTTTACGATTTGCTGAAAAAACAGGGTGTCAGTATCTACAGCCGCCACTGTGACTGCGGATTGATGATCTTTGACCGCGAAACGCAGGACGTCCACGCGGGCGGCTCGGGTTGCGGCTGTTGTGCGTCGGTGCTTTGTTCCAAGATCCTCGGCGATATGGCGGCGGGAGAACTGCACAATATTTTGTTTGTCGCCACGGGAGCACTGCTGAGCGCAACAACCGCGCAGCAGGGAAAATCCATCCCATCCGTAGCGCACTTAATTAATCTTGTCGGTTGTTAAAAAACACGGGCACAGGACGTATTATAAATTTCGTACACTGTGATCTTAATAATCCTCAGGTTGGGGGACTGGCTTTACACTCTAAAGTAGCGAAAAGTCAGTCCCTTGATCTGTATACCGGAGGCAGAACGGGTTTTGGACTGCGAAGAAAAAACATATGATTTCGATTATTTGTTGACACCGCGCGTTAACTTCGCTAAAATAAGAAAAGAAAAACGCGGAGGTTGTTATGAAACGGGCAGTTATCATCAACGGAGACGATTTCGGAATGAACCGGCGCTGTTCCGAGGCGATCGCACAGGCATTTGCCGAGGGACTGATCACTGATACTACTATGATGGCAAACGGCGATTATGTGCCGACGGCAATAAAGCTGGCGCGTGAAAGCGGCTTTATTGGTAACATAGGAATCCATTTCAACCTGACTGAGGGCAAGCCGCTGACAGAGGATATATGCCAGTGCCCGAAATTTGTCCTGAACGGGCGCTTTCACAAGAATTATTCGTGGGAACAGCCGCTGACCGCATTTGAACAACAGGCGGTGTTTCTGGAGCTGAGCGCACAGGTCGAGAGGCTTCTCGGCGAGGGCGTGGTTTTAACTCACGCCGATTCGCACCACTATATACACACGGCAAAATATTTGCTGCCGCCGGTGCTGCGTGTGTGCCGGAAATTCGGAATTGAAAAAATCCGGTTATGCCGCAATCTCGGAGACGGCGTTGACGAGGAATACGCGGCGTCCGTCAATTCGGAAATACGGCGGCAGGGGTTTATTACCACGTCATATTTCGGTTCTTTTCGCAGGATCGGAAATGCTGAGATCCCCGAAAGCTGCGAAATTTTGGTGCATCCCGATTACGATCGCGAGGGCGTTTTGATAGACCGCGCCGGTATGCGGGACGGTCATCCGTTCGGCAAGCCGCTAAATGCTTTGAAGGCAATACCGTTTGGCTTAACAAGCTATGCTTCGATTTGATCGGGAAACAGAATGAGTTTATCCTGCTATCTGTTTTGTTATTGCAAATCAGACGAAAAAGACTTATACTATAGTTATCAGGATGATAAAGAAGGGTTGAGATGGAGAAAAAGCGAATCAGCAAAGCCGGAAAGCTGTTAATAACATTTTTTGTTTTTGTATTGTTGATCGCCGGCGTAGTGGTTTCGTGCAGTCTCAGAAACGAAAGCGAAAAATCGGAAACGCAGCAGACAAAAGCAGCGGAGGAAGAAAAAACCGACAAACCGCCGGCGGTGGCGGTTGACCGCGGACCTATGCTGACAATGGGCGTCGGCGAGAAACTGCGGCTGTCGCCGGATGACGCCGCGTTTTTCTCGGACAACACCGACGTTGTTTCCGTTGACGATGCCGATAACGATTTGACGGCTGCGGCAATCGGCTATGCGACGGTCACGCGCACGCTTCCCGATGGCACCGCAGATAAATACTATGTCACCGTAAAAAGCGAGCCTGCCGCCGTGACCTTCAGCAGCGCGAAAATGATGATGCAAACAGGCGAGCAAGCGCAGCTGTTTTTGCTGCCTGCTTCCGCAGAGGAGGGCTTTGCAGGAGCAACATTTACCTCGGATAACAGTGATGTTGTCGCCGTAAATGACGACGGTACAGCTCGGCAAAGTCGTCCGGAACGGCGACGGTGACGGCAGTCTGCTATAACGGCGCCTCCGCCTCGCTTGAGATAACCGTGCTCGACAACACGGGCTATACGGAAAGAACAACCATTGCTTCGACCGATTTGCTGGCGGACGCGCGCTGGAGCGCGCCGAAGCTTAAAACAGTGTCGGAGGACAGCGCGGTGCAGGAATACGGAAGCAGCGACGACGGCTGATGGCGCAAGGTAAAGTATGGTGACGCTTACGGGTGGATGTACAACAAGGCTTTTGAAGAAACAGTCAATTATTCCGACTACACCCTTGAAACGCTTCCGGTGATGGCTGATGATTTGATTTTTGACATCGGAACCGACAAGCGCGACATTTTTGACTTTGTGTATCAGATCGCGTATTATACCAACGAGGACGATACCACGGAAAACCTTTGCGTGGATTATTTTAACAGCGAGCGAGGCTCCTGTTACACCCACGCGGCGATGCTTTGCTACCTTTATAACCGCTGCGGCTATGAAACGCTGCGGCTGGTGGGAGAAAGCGCTTATGAAGGCGCGGGAGTTCATTCGTGGTGCCTGACAAAAACCGAGGACGGCTGGAAGCATTATGACGCGCAAAAGTTTACCATTCGCGAGGCGGACGAGCAGTTCGGCGTCAATGACGAGACCTACTACAGCTGGTTCCACTGGGATTTGGACAACACGCCGCGCGCCGAATAAAAGAATACATTTTGTCAGCCAAACGCGTCTGCGCTTGGCTGATTTTATATCATTTTGACAGCAGCCGGAAATCAGCATTATAAAGCGATTGCAAAGTAATAATAAATGTTTTATAATAGAAGTATCAACAAAAGGAGGCGTGCAAAATGACTGATGAGATGATGAAATATATGCGTCTTTTGGCGGAAAAGTATCCTTCGGAGCGTTCGCTGACGCGCGAAATAATCAACCTGAACGCCATTTTGAATTTGCCCAAGGGAACCGAGCATTTTATGAGCGATCTGCACGGCGAATACGAAGCCTTTTGCCACATCCTGAACAACTGCTCGGGTGTGGTGCGCGAGAAGGTGGAGAAGCTCTACGGCGATACCTTGACGCATCACGAAATCAAGGAGCTTTGCACGATAATTTATTATCCCGACGAAAAGCTGCGTCTGTTAAAGAAAGAACAGGAGCTTGACGCCGGATGGTACCGTGCCGCGCTGGAAAGGATGCTCGAGGTCGCTCGGCTGCTCAGCTCAAAATACACGCGATCTAAAATGCGCAAGGCAATGCCGGAGGACTACGCCTACATCATCGACGAGCTGCTGCACGCCCAAAAGGACGAAGACGACAATCAGGTAGCTTACCACAATAATATTCTCGATACGGTCATCAGCATTGATGCCGATAATTTTGTGATAGCGCTTGCGGGATTGATCAAGCGGCTTGCGGTGGATCGCTTGCACATCGTCGGCGACATCTTTGACCGCGGAGATGCTGCGGATAAAATCCTTGATCTGCTTTTGAAGCACGACTCGGTGGACATTGAATGGGGCAATCATGATATTCTGTGGATGGGCGCCGCCTGCGGAAGCGAGGTGTGCGTCGCCGGCGTCGTTTATAACTGTCTGCACTATCACGCGGAACGCACGCTGGAAAGCGGCTACGGCATCAGCCTGCGCTCGCTGGCGCTTTTTGCGGAGCGGCTCTATCCCGACCGTTCTCCTATGGAAGCGGCGGAGGCGGCGATCGCGGTCATCCAGTTCAAGCTTGAAGGTCAGCTTATTCGCCGCAATCCCGATTTTGAGATGAACGACCGTCTTTTGCTGGAAAAAATCGATATTTCACGCGGAACGGTCAACATAAACGGCACGGACTATCCGCTGACGGAAACCGTCTTTCCGACGCTGAACAGCGCGGATCCGTATGCGCTGACCGCGGAGGAGCAAGCGGTCACAGATGAGCTTAAGGCGGCGTTTACCGGCAGCCACAAGCTGCACCGCCACATTGCATTTTTGTATGACCGCGGCGGTATGTACCGTGTGTATAACGGGAACCTGCTGTATCACGGTTGTGTGCCGCTTGACAAAGACGGCGGCTTTAAGGAGGTTTCGCTGTTCGGCAAATCATACAGCGGCAAGGCGCTGTTTGATATGGCGGAGGAACGCGCTCGTGCGGCGTTCACCAAGCGGCATAAATCGCGGGAGGATCTGGATTTTATTTGGTATTTGTTCCGCGGTCAAAGCTCTCCGCTGAACGGAAGAAAAACCAAGGCGTTCGAGCATACCTATGTCAATAACGAAAAAGCACGGTACGAGGAAAAGGATCCTTACTACCGCTTTTACTACCAAAAGGAGGTATGCGAACGGATCCTGAAGGAATTTGGCTTGCAGGGCAGCACGTCGCATATCATCAACGGGCACACGCCTGTGCGCACGGTCAAGGGCGAGCTGCCGATCCGCGCGGACGGAAAGCTGCTTGTTATCGACGGCGGTTTTTGCAAAAACTATCACGAAAAAACAGGCATCGCCGGATACACGCTGATTTACAATTCTCACGGACTGCGCCTTAAGGCGCACCAGCCGTTTGAAAGCCTGAAAGCGGCGCTTAGGTCAAACAGCGACATTCATTCCAGCTCTGAAATCGTGGAGACCGAGCATCGCAGAATGCTGGTGTTTGACACGGATGACGGCAGTGCGCTGCAAACGGAGATCGGCGATCTTTGCTGCCTGCTTGATTTGTATCGTCGCGGCGTTTTGTCGCCTAAAGAATAACATAATATTTCGTCAAAGGCTGTCCGCGCGGACAGCCTTTTTGCTTTTATCGCAAGCTTCTTCTGCTCTCTGTAGATGAAACGTGATGACAAGATTTTTAAATTCGGACAAATGCGCTGATTTGCGCAAATCTGCGCAAATTTGATTGCTTTTTTTGCGGCTTTATGGTATGATTATAGTAATATAGTGACAATAGCATAAAACGATGGTATATTGTTGAAAAATACTTGATAATTTTACAATAGAACATTGTTTTGAGAAAACCGACTGTGCGCTTTCACAGGCGCGCTTTACTGTTTGAAGGGAGGATCTATGACAGATCGTTCAAAGCTGATTTTCGGCAATGTCATCAGCCAAAAGGCGTATCATAAGGCAGAAAAAAGCAAGAAGAAATATCAGAAAAAATACGGAGACGACAGCGATGCCGATTATCCGGCAAAGCTTGTAGAGAATAAAACGCTGTATAAGCCCTTTGGCGTGCAGGATATACGCATTGCCGAGGGCGAAGGAGAGGTGCCGTTTGATACGGAAAAGGGTATCATTGTCGGCAATATTCGAATGGGCTTCGGCCATTACCGTATCTCTATCGCAATGGCTTCCGCGGCGCACGCGTTGGGTTATACGCCGTACTGGATGGATTTGAACTCCTTTTCCGGCACAACCTGCACAAAGGTCATCGGCGCTCAAAACGATTTGTATTCGCTCGGCTCGCGCCTGTCGCAAAAAAGCAGGCTGTTCAATAAGTTTATTTGGGAGCCTCTCAACTATGAGGGCTTCCGTCAGCTCACATATAACGCGTCGGATCAAAAGAACGCCGAGCTGATGGCGCCTGTGTTCAAAAACGTGCCAAAGGACATCCCCGTTATCGGTACGCACGTTTGGCCCGCTCAGGCGGCGCTGCACGCCGATATGAAGTATGTTGTCAACGCCATTCCCGACAACTGGCCGATGGCGCTGCATTTAGCGGAAGGCGCGGTGCATTTGATCCAAACGCGGCAGTCTTATATGGGCTATCGCATCCTCAACGGTATGGCTAAGAAAAAGGTGCTCAAGCCAATGCCTGCCGACAGTCTTGAATATGTCGGTCATTATATCGACCACGAGCTTGTTGCCAATTTAGAGCAGGATTGCGCGGCAAGGCTTGCACGCAAGGACAGCGGAGCTCCGATGCGCTTTTTGCTTACGATCGGCGGCGCGGGCGCTCAGCGAGAGCTGTTTGCGGCGGTTATTCGGCATTTGCTCCCTGCTGTTCGTCAAAACCGCGCGGCGTTGTATGTAAACGTCGGCGATTACAAGCAGGTGTGGACAGAGCTTTGCAAACAGCTTCCCGAGCTTGAGTCGATGAGTACTTTGCACTTTGGCGATTGGGACGACACCACGGCGTTTTGTGAGGAAGCGCTGAACGGCGAGGTAACGGGCGTCCACGCTTTTTGGCACAGCAACATTTTTGAAGCTGTGTACTGCACAAATTTGCTGATCCGCTCTGCGGACGTGCTGCTGACAAAGCCCAGCGAGCTTGCGTTTTATCCGGTGCCTAAGCTGTTTTTAAAGCGCGTCGGCGGTCACGAAAAATGGGGCGCCATCCATTCCTCGGAGTTTGGCGACGGCAGCTTGGAATGTGAGGATGTTCCGCACACCCTGCAGATGGCAGACTTGTTTATGAACGATGATACCCTGCTGCGCGGAATGTGTGAATCAATACTCACAAACAAATCTGTCGGACTGTATGACGGCGCATATAAAGCGGTTCAGATCGCGATGGGACTTAAAGAAGATCAAACACAATCCAAATAACAGGAGAATATTATGAAACGCTTAACCAAAGGACAAATGAGAATTTTTGCCGTAGGTCAACTTGGCTGGTCAACGCTCAGCGGCATAATCACCGCGTGGTTTGTCACCTTCTATCTGCCTACGCAGGATGATATTGACAGCGGCGCAATGCAGTATATCACTCCCGGTTTGGTGATCGGCGGATTATTAACGGTGCTGGGTTTGATCACGGCTTTGTCGCGTGTGTTCGACGCAGTAACCGATCCGCTTATCGCTTCCTTGTCCGACCGCAGCAAAAACAAGCGCGGCAGACGCATTCCGTTTATGCAGTACGCGGCAATACCGCTTTCTGTTGTCACGGTGCTGCTTTTCTGCGCGCCGGAGGAGAAGATAAGCTCGATCAACATTGTTTGGATCTCAATTTTTGTTGTGCTGTTCTATTTGTTTATGACGATGTACTGCACGCCGTATAACGCGCTGATCTCCGAGTTCGGCAAAACGCAGGACGACCGTATGTATATTTCCACCGCTATCTCGCTGACATTCTTTGCCGGCACAATGCTTGCTTATACGCCTTTTGTGTTTGCCGGTATGCTGCGCGACAGCGTGGGCTTTGCTTGGAGCTATCGCATTTGCTTCATCGTTTTGGCGGTTATCGCGTGCATTTGTATGCTGATACCCACATTTTTCCTGCGCGAGAAGGACTTTGTGGAAACAAAGCCTTCCAATGCGAATATGTTTAAATCGCTTGGCGCCACCTTCCGGAACGGCAACTTCCGCACTTTTGTTTTTTCGGATATTATGTACTGGGTCGGTCTGACACTGTTCCAAACAGGTTTACCCTTCTTTGTTAAGGTCTCAATGAAGCTCGACGAGTCATTCACCATGATTTTCCTCGGCGGTATGACTGTGCTTTCCGCGGCGTTTTATCCGATCGTTCCCAAGCTTGTTAAAAAGTTTGGCAAGAAAAAGCTTGTTATCACCGGCTTCCTCGGATTGGCGATTGCGTATGTCATCACGGGACTTATCGGCGTTATCGGCGTTGAAAACGTTCCGGGTGTTGCTTACGGCGTGATTATTTGCGTTATCGCGGCATTCCCGATGGCGCTGCTTGGAATCATTCCCCAGTCTATCGTTGCGGACGTCGCCGAGGCGGACGGTTATGAAACCGGCGAAAACCGCGAGGGTATGTTCTTTGCGGCGCGCACCTTTGCAATGAAGTTCGGTCAGTCGATCGCAATGCTGGTGTTCACCTCGCTTGCGATCATCGGCACTACACAAAACACCAACAGCAATGACATCACCGCGTCTGTGCTCGGTATGACTATTGTCGGCTTTGTCGCTGTGGCGTTCTGTTCGCTCGGCGCCATCATCCTGGGCCTCTACAATGAAAAGAAGGTTATGTCGATCATCGAGAAAAAGCATAAAAATAAAAAGTAAATGATTCTGAGGAAGATATGATTAGAAAGCTGAAGGGCGAACGCCCTGTGTTTGTGCTGGAAACAGAAAACACTTCCTATGTGTTTGGCGTCACGGAATCCGGGCATTTGGAGCATTTGTATTTCGGCGGCTTTGTGCCGCTGGAAAGCGCGGAGGATTGCGCGGCTTTTCGCGAAAAGCGCGAGTTTGAGCTTGGAAACTGCATTGCCTACAGCAAGGAATATCCGCATGAGCTGCCGGAGGATATGTGTCTTGAGATCTCCGCGCCCGGTCACGGCGACGTGCGCGAGCCGTTTGTTGAGCTTGTGTTCGCTGACGGCAGCCGCAGCTGCGACTTTGTTTTCCAAAGCTTTTCAATGGACAAAAACGGAATGCCGCACAAAACGCTTCCGGTTTCTCTTGGAAAAAAAGGCGCGGCTGAGCATTTGTGCGTCGTTATGGCGGACGGCGAGGTGACGCTGGAGCTGCACTACAGCGTTTTTTCCGCGTGCAACGTGATTACACGCAGCGCGATCTTGCGCAACGGCGGAGACGCCCCTGTGCGCGTGGAGCGTTTGCTCAGCGCGCAGCTTGACCTTCCGGTCAGCGGCGCCGGAATAACGTCCTTTCACGGAGCATGGGCGCGTGAAATGAATAAAAATACAACGGTGCTCTCGGCAGGCAAGTTTGTGATAGAATCACGCACCGGCTGCTCCTCCAACCGCGCAAATCCGTTTTTTATGGTTCATTCTCCCGACGCGAATGAAAATTCGGGAAGCGTTTACGGCTTTAATTTGGTGTACAGCGGCAACCATTACGCTGCGGTTGAGGTAAATTCCTACGGAAAGACACGCGTTGTGTCCGGGATCCAGCCCGACGGCTTCAGTTGGCTGCTGGGAAAGGGCGAAGCGTTTGAAGCGCCCGAGGCGGTTATGACCTATTCCGATGAAGGCTTTACCGGACAAAGCGTGAATATGCACCGTTTTGTTCGCGAACATATCGTGCGCGGCAATTGGAAAAAAAAGCCGCGCCCCGTGCTGATGAACAGCTGGGAAGCGTGCTACTTTGATATTTCGGAAAAGACGCTGCTTTCTCTTGCCAAGACGGGCAAAGAGCTGGGTATAGAGCTGTTTGTTATGGACGACGGATGGTTCGGCGAACGCGACAGCGATCATCGCTCGCTTGGCGACTGGGAACCCAACCATCAAAAATTGCCCGGCGGATTGAAGGGCTTGTCGGACAAAATCACTGCGATGGGTATGCAGTTCGGCATTTGGGTAGAGCCGGAAATGGTCAATGTTGACAGCAAGCTTTACAGAGAACATCCCGAATGGGCAATGGCTATTGAAGGCAAACTTCATTCCGAGGGACGCAACCAGCGTGTGCTTGATCTCGCAAATCCGGAGGTGCAGGCCTTTATCACGGAAAAAATGACCGAGGTGTTTTCATCGGCGGACATCAGTTATGTAAAATGGGATATGAACCGCATTTTTTCAGATGTCTACTCGCCCTATCTGCCTGCGGAGCGGCAGGGAGAAACAGCGCATCGGTATATCATGGGCTTGTACAGCGTTATGAGGGAGCTGGTCGCCCGATTCCCGGATATTTTGTTTGAAGGCTGCGCTTCGGGAGGCAATCGATTTGATTTAGGCATTCTTTGTTTCTTCCCGCAGATTTGGGGCAGCGACAACACCGACGCGATCTGCCGCTCTCACATTCAGGAAGGCTACAGCTACGGTTATCCGCAGTCATGCGTCGGCGCTCACGTCAGCGCTTCGCCTAATCATCAAACCCTGCGCGACACGCCGCTGGAAACGCGCTTCGGTGTGGCGGCATTCGGTGTGCTGGGCTATGAATACGATGTGCGCGATCTAAACGCGGAGCAAAAGCAAAGGATCAAGGATGAGATCAAGCTTTATAAGCATTGGCGCAAGGTGCTGCAAAACGGTCAGTTTTACCGTGTGCAGACAGGAAATATACACCAGTGGATGTGTGTTTCCCCAACGAAAAAATTTGCGGTGATGTTGCTTTTGCAGGAGATGATCGTTCCCAACAAGCAGGCGCAGCGTTTGAGAATCGTCGGATTGGATCCCAATCAAAAATACAAGCTGCACAACCGACTTGAACAGGTGAACGTAAAAGTGTTCGGAAGCCTGATCAATACCGTTGCGCCGATCCATATAAAGCAGGATTCGCTGCTGCATAACGCAATTGCCAGACGCATAAAAATGAGCGGCGAAAACGACACCGTCATCGCTAACGGCGAAATGTTGATGCGTACCGGCTTTGTGCTCAGCCCCGCGTTTTCCGGCTCCGGCTTTAACGATAAGGTGCGAGTGTTCCCTGATTTTGCGGCGCGGATGTATTTTATCGAAGCCGTAACGGAATAATTCAATGAAAAATGGCTCTATAATAAATGTTGGGGTAACAAATAGAGCCTACAAAAAATAATTCAAAAAAGTAGAGCATATTTGCACCAAATCCGTTA
>JBGUOX010000100.1:0-4192 GCA_045129995.1 Ruminococcus sp.
AATATTTCGTGGATCCTGTTGACGCTGACCGCACCTACGGTATTAAAAGCGACAACCAGAGCTTGCAGATTCTTGCCATATTGTACGAAGGCTTTTTTAAGGTTGACGCGGTAAGCTTATCTCAAACGAAAGGGGTTTTCAAAATGAAGATTCAGACGGTTTTTGAAAGAACCGAAAAGAAATACATCCTCACGCTTGCGCAGCGCCGCGAGCTGCTCAAAAGGATAGCGGAGCATATCAAGCCCGACGAATACGGCGAAAGCACGGTGTGCTCGCTCTATTTCGACACCGACGACTACAGGCTCATCCGCCGCTCGATGGAGAAGCCCGTGTACAAGGAGAAGCTCAGGCTGCGAAGCTATTCGACGCCGAAGCGCGACAGCAACGTATTTCTCGAGCTCAAAAAGAAGTATAACGGAGTGGTCTATAAGCGGCGCAAGACCATGAAGCTCGGCGAAGCTAAGGACTATCTGAAATACGGCGTAATGCCCGACGATTCGCAGATCATGCGCGAGCTTGACTGGGCGATGAAATACTACAAAACCATCGCGCCGAGGGTGTTCATAGCCTATGACCGCACGGCGTTCTACAGCAAGACAGACCACGAGCTGCGCATTACCTTTGACCGCAACGTGAGGTTCCGCACCACAAACCTCGACCTCTCAAAGGGTGACTACGGCGAGCGCATACTCGCCCCGGGGCTCTGCGTAATGGAGATCAAGGCGCTGTCCGCAATGCCGCTCTGGCTTACCGAGGCGCTGGCTCAAATGAGGATTTTCCCCGGCACCTTCTCAAAATACGGAACCGCATATCAGCTCATCGAAGAAAGAAAGAAAAACCATCTCAGCGATTACAAAGGAGGACGTCCCTGTGCTTGATTCATTATTTTTACCTGTATACACCTCAACCGATCAGATAATCGCCTCGGTTTATCTCGTTTGCTCGCTCGCGTCGCTGGCGCTGGGCGCGGTCATAGCCTTCGCGGCGGGCTTCCGCAGCCGTCAGAGCAAAAGCTTCATGCTTGCGCTGCTGCTGATCCCCGTCATCGTTCAGATGGTCATCATGCTCGTCAACGACAACGTGGGCGCGGGCGTGGCCGTAATGGGCGCGTTCTCGCTGGTTCGCTTCCGCAGCGCTCCCGGCTCGGCAAAGGAGATCGTCAGCATTTTCCTCGCGATGGCTACGGGTCTTGCCACGGCAAAGGGCTACATCGCTCTGGCGGCGGTGTTCGTGATAGTTATCTCGCTCATTATGATAATTTCGACCTATGTGCGTTTCAAGGAAAAGGACGACCTTGTGAGGGAGCTCAAAATCACCATTCCCGAAGACCTCAACTATGCGCATGAGTTTGACGACCTGTTCGATACCTACACAAAGCGCAGCAAGCTGCTCAACGTCAAGACCACCAACATGGGCAGCCTTTACAAGCTGAGCTACGAGGTCGAGCTGAAAAGCGAGGACAACGTGCAGAGCTTCATCGACGACCTGCGCACCCGCAACGGCAATCTCGAAATAGCCGTGCTGCTCCCCGCGGTTAGTGAAGGAGTCTTGTGATTTAGTGAATAGTGAATAGTTACCAAGTAATTATAAAAATTCAAGGAGGTTTTGAGATGAAAAAACGTATTTCTCTGTTATTGGCTGCGTCATTGCTCTCGGGAGCTTTTGTGATGGGAGCCTGCAATCAAAAAAGCGAACCGGTCAAGTCAACAATGGATGAGGCAAAGGTTAGCCCTGTCGCTTTTGAAACGAAGGACGGTCTGTATGTCCATGCGTTATCGGGCTCGGATGACACTCAGGCTTGGCACCTTTGGCAAAGTGTTCACGACGAAGAATTCAAAACAGCGAAGCCCTATGAAAAATACTTTTTTCTGCCTACATCTGCGGATGAAAAATCGGTGGATATCTACAACGGATACGCTGAGCCGGTCACTGTCAACGGTGTAGAGATCCCGTCCGGGGCGACCGAGGCAGTGAGCTACACTGTTTCCGAGCCTTATGACGTTAAAGTCAAAGACGAGACTTTCTCTCTCAGGTTTATGAAATCAAATGCCGAGGCGGCTGTTTTCATCAACAACAGCGACGCCGACGGCAAAGGCACCGATCTGATGACTTATCTGAACGATGAGGACGAAAACTATGACAAACACCTGACAGCGACTGCCACAGGGGCGATTTTGGACAGTGACGGAAATATCGACAACACGCCCATCAAGAAAATCAAGGGTAGGGGAAACACCTCTTGGGAAAAGCCCAAGAAATCCTATAACGTAAATTATGAGAGTGCTGTTTCGGTCGCGGGAATCAAGGAGGGAAAAAAGTTCTGCCTTGTCGCCAATTATCAGGACGATTCCCTTTCCCGCAACCGCATACTGTACGACCTCTCCGATGCTGTCGGAATGCCGTATGCCTCGGATTCACGCTATGTCGACCTATACGTCAACGGCTTCTACTGGGGCTCGTACCAGATGTGCGAAAAGATCGACGGCGGTAAGAATTCTCTTGTCGGAGATATCGAAGCGGAGGATTACCTTGACGCGAACGGTAAGGTGAAGCAGGATTTCCCGTTTCTGTGCGAGGTTGATCCGGGCGCCGATTATTTAACCGACTACTTCACATCCACAAACAGCGGAAAGCTGTCCATCAAGTATCCCGAAGTTGCCAAAGAGGAACCCGGCTACAACGAGGTAAAAGATTATGTCGCTGAAAAATACGACGCGTTCTATGAAGCGGCAGGGTCTGATAAAAATGAGCTTTCTGCGCTTGCAGATATCGACTCTATGGCTAAGCTCTATCTGGTAAACGAGCTTGGAAAAAACTGGGACTCCGGCGTATCGAGCGTATTCTTTGTATACAAGCCGGACGAGTCGGGAAGATATAAATTCTACGCTTCTCCCGTGTGGGACTTTGACAACACCCTCGGCAACGCAAAAGGCGTCGAGAGTGAGCTCAATGGCTTGGAGGTCGAGGATTATGAGGATTACACCGGTTGGTGGTGCGAACACAAAGGCGGCTTCGGCAATATCGTGAATCGTCTTTCACAAAATCCGGAGGTCAAGGCTGCGGCAAAGCGCATTTGGTTTGAGGAGTTTGTTCCCGCTATTCAGCATTTCTCGGGTGAAAAAAACAGCGAAGAGATAAACAGGGAGTTCTACTCCGCGGATACCTATTACGACCTGATTCACGACAGCGCGGAAATGAACTACACAAGCGGCTGGCTGCTGAAAACGGGTAAGTGGATCGCCGATCACGATTCTCTGACAAAGGCGCGCTTTGACGAACAGACAAGAAAAATGGTGACTGAGTCTACCGCCGCCAAATACCAAGCGAACTTCACCGATATGTTCCATTATTGCAACGACTGGCTGACAAGTCGCGCCGCGTGGCTCTCACAGGAATTCTCAAAACAGTAGCATGAAAAACCTCCGCACGGATTCTTCCTTGCGGAGGCTTTTATGTTATACTGCCGCTTGTTGCGGAATATAACAAATAAACGGATTTTGCAAAGGCAATGGGATTTAGAGTATAGACGTTTTTTCTTTTTTCTGATATAATACACATATCAATCGAAATATATAGGTGATGATAAAATGATAAATAAACTATTTGAAAAACTAATCGAATTTGATCAGGTCGAGGCGATCGCGCTCGGCGGTTCCCGTTCGGGAGAAAACTATGATGAAAAATCCGATTATGATGTGTATGTTTACATCACAGCGCCAATCGGAGAAGAAAGCAGACACGCATTATTGGCTGATTACTGTCAATATATGGAGATTGGAAACCATTACTGGGAATACGAGGATAACTGTGTTCTGAACAATGGAATCGACATCGACATCCTTTACCGCAATTTGGACGAATTCTGTGACGGTGTTGCGAGAGTAGTCGAAGGTTTTGAGGCGTGCAACGGATATACCACCTGTATGTGGCATAACCTTTTGACCTGCAAAATTGTCTGCGATAAGCACGGAAGGCTTCAAAACGCAAAAGAACGCTTTTCCGTTCCTTATCCCGAAGAACTTCGAAACAACATCATCAAAAGAAACACAGCTCTTTTATACAGCGCTATGCCCGCATACTCTCTTCAAGTGAAAAAGGCGAACGGCAGAAACGACAGGGTAAGCGTTGTTCACAGAACAGCCGCCTTTTTGGAATCGTATTTTGATGTGATTTTCGCATTGAACAAGCAAAC
>JBGUOX010000101.1:0-11548 GCA_045129995.1 Ruminococcus sp.
CCGCGTAGTTATGCGGTTTAATCCTTCACGGTTTTCATCGTCGGGAACAGCAGCACGTCTCTGATAGCTGCGCTGTCGGTCAGCAGCATAGTCAGGCGGTCAATGCCGTAGCCGATACCGCCGGTGGGAGGCATGCCGATTTCCATAGCATAGAGGAAATCTTCATCGGTGTGCTGGGCTTCTTCATCACCCTGCTCGGACAGAGCGTCCTGAGCGGCGAAGCGCTCGCGCTGGTCGATGGGATCGTTGAGCTCGGAGTAGGCGTTGCACATTTCCCAGCCGTTGATGAACATTTCAAAGCGCTCGACATAATCGGGATTTTCGGGCTTTTTCTTGGTCAGCGGCGAAATCTCGATCGGATGATCCATTACAAACGTCGGCTGGATCAGGTGTTCCTCGGCAAATTCCTCGAAGAACAGGCTGAGGATGTCGCCCTTCTTGTGTCTGTCCTCAAATTCGACGTGGTGCTCCTTGGCGAGCGCCTTTGCCTCCTCGTCGGTCTTGACCTCGTTGAAGTCGACGCCGGCGTATTTTTTTACCGCGTCGATCATGGTGATGCGCTCAAAGGGCTTGCCAAAGTCGATTTCAATGCCGTTGTAGCTGATCTTGGTGGTGCCGAGCACCTCCTGACATACATGGCGGTACATCTTTTCGGTCAGATCCATCATTCCGTGGTAGTCGGTGTATGCCTGGTACAGCTCCATCAGCGTAAATTCGGGATTGTGACGGGTGTCTACGCCCTCATTGCGGAAAACTCTGCCAATTTCATACACACGCTCCAAGCCGCCGACGATCAGGCGCTTGAGATAAAGCTCGAGCGAGATGCGCAGCTTGAAGTCCTCGTCGAGCGCGTTTGAATGGGTGATGAACGGACGCGCCGCAGCGCCGCCGGCATTTGCGACGAGCATTGGGGTTTCTACCTCGATGAAGCCCTGGCCGTCCAAAAAGCGGCGAATGCTGCTGATGATCTGAGAGCGCTTTACAAATGTGTCGCGCACCTCGGGATTCATAATAAGATCGACATAGCGCTGACGATAGCGCATATCGGTGTTTGTAAGACCGTGGTATTTTTCGGGCAGCGGCTTAAGGGATTTGGCGAGCAGGCGCACAGCCTTTGCGTGCACGGAAACCTCGCCCATCTGGGTTTTGAACACAAAGCCCTTGACCTCGACGATGTCGCCGATGTCCCACTTTTTGAGGAAGCCGTATTCCTCCTCACCCAAGTCGTCAAACTTTGCAAAAATCTGGATCTTGCCTGTCTTGTCGTGCAAATCGAGGAACGAAACCTTGCCCTTGCCGCGCTTGGACATTATTCTGCCCGCAACGCAAACGTCCTTGTTTTCGTATTCCTCAAAATTATTCTTTATATCCTCTGTATAGGTGTCGCGCTCACTGGTGGTGATGACAAAGGGATCTCTGCCGGCGTCCTTTAACGCCTGCAGCTTGTCATAGCGCACCTGAATGACATCGCTGGTGTTTGCCTGCTGTGGCTTGCTCATATTCAACGTCCTTCCGTTATGACTTATTTGCTGATTTTCAGAACCTTAAGTTCTAAAACTCCGCCGGGGGTTTCCACCTCGACGATGTCGCCTACGCTTTTATCCATCAGCGCCTTGCCGATCGGCGATTCGTCGGAGATTTTGCCCTCCTTGGGATTGGCTTCGTTGGAGCCGGAGCCGACGATGCGGTACTCCTTCTGCGCGCCGGTTCTTACGACCTCGACCGTTACCAGCGAGGTGAGGTGAACGCGTTCGTTGGAGGTGTTGGATTCGTCGATGATTACGGCAGTTTTAAGGATCGCTTCGATGGTGGTGATCCTCGCCTCCATAATCGCCTGCTCGTTTTTTGCGTCGTCGTATTCGCTGTTCTCGGAAAGGTCGCCGTAGGAACGCGCTACCTTGATTTTTTCCGCGATTTCTTTTCGTTTGACGTTATGTAAAAATTCGAGTTCTTCTTCCAGTTTTCTGAGGCCTTCCTCAGTGAGCATGGTGGGCTTTGCTGCCATTTTGATCTTCCTTTCGTCGGTTATTCCCTTGTTTTTGATCTATGCTAACCTAGTTATTATATTCTTTTTGTTTTCGCTTGTCAAGCCATTTTGCCAACTGCGCGGCGGTACATTCGGTACGGTTTCCGCCGACAGACTGCGGAATGATGGAACCGAGCTCATACTGCGCGCCGAGGGTGTAAAGCGCGGAGCAAAAATATTCCTCGCTGAGCTCGCGCGGCTTCATTTGGGCAAAGCCGTTCGGCATACGGAACCGGTAGCGGTAAAACTGCGTGCCCGGGATGTTTTCCGCAGGTTTTTGCGAGGTAAGCAATACGCTGTCCTCTGTGGGCAGCTTTTCGACGACGCGCTGAGGAGCGATGATCAGGTCGCGGTTTTGAAGTTCGCGGGGGTTTTTTGTTATCATCGCAACAGCGCCAAGCTCCTCCAGAGCGCGCTGTGCCTCGCACAAATACGGCGCGGAGCAGCCCGTGACCACGGCGACGTCGGAGCAACGCTCAAGCAGCGGCAGCAGGCTGTCGGTGCAGTACGCCGCGGGGTCATAGACCGCGACGTGCAGCGACTCGGCGTTTTGACAGCGCGACAGAACGTCGAGCGCGAAGTTCATACACAGGCGCATGGAAAAAGCGGAGGAGGAAAAGCGGCGGTATCCGCTGGCGCGCGGAAATATCAGCCGTTCGCTGCACAAAAGTCGGCTGCGGTTATAGCCGACCGCGTCTATTGTCTTTTCAAGCCGCAGCTCGCCGCTGTAGCTGGTATAAATGATATGCCGCAGAGTCACGCCGCGCGAGACCTTTGTTTCTACATCTACCCTGTCTCTGCGAAGTTTGTCCGCAAAGCCGCGCCAGCCGCGGCGCCGTTCAGGTATTTTTACGCTTAACGCCGTTATCATATGATCACCTCAAATACTGTTTCATATTAATATATGAACAAATCGTTCCTTTAATGAATTGATTCTTGTAAAATTTTATGTTAAAATAAATAACAGTATGGAAAACGGGGTGAGAAAATGAATATATCGGCTGTCAGGCACCGCTCAACAGGCAGTGATTGCTACGCGCTGGACGAAAACACAGTGGTGCTGAATTTACACACAGACTTTGACGTGGAGCGCGCGTATGTCGTGAGCGAGGATCCCTTTATTCACGAGCTGAGACGTCAGCGTGAATGGAAGGGAAAAAGGCGCGAAATGGAGCGAGGATATGAGCTTGAGCACACACAGGTGTGGACGGTTTCGCTTACGCCGGAATACAAACGGCTGCAATACTATTTTATTGTGGAATCCGGCGGCGAGCAGTACGGCGTTTTTGAAAACAAGATCTGTCTTATCGCAGAGCGCGACCGCATTTCCACGGAATATTTCAAGTTTCCGTGGATCAATCCGTCCGATGTGATCGCGCCGCCGGGATGGGTGCGCGACACGGTATGGTACCAGATTTTTCCCGACCGCTTCTGCCGCGGCGAAGGCTTTGAAAACAAAGGGAAATTCCGCGAATGGGGGGATTTTTCAAATCCGAATTTCAACGACCTGTACGGCGGTGATCTGAGGGGAATAACATCCCGTCTGCCCTATTTAAAAGAAATGGGCATAAACGGCGTGTACCTTACGCCGATATTCCTTTCAAACTCCAATCATAAATACAACACCTTTGATTACTACACCGTTGATCCCGATTTCGGCACCGAAGCGGATTTGACCGAGATGGTGCAGACCGCGCACGCTTTAGGGATCCGCGTTATGCTTGACGCGGTGTTCAACCACTGCGGCACCGAGTTTTTTGCGTGGAAGGACGTGTGCTCAAACGGCAAGGCTTCAAAGTATTACGACTGGTTTTTCATCAACGGCGACGACTTTGCGCGCGAGGATTTTTCAACCGCCGACGGCAGGTTTTACTCCTTCTCGTTTTGGGCGGGGATGCCCAAGCTGAACACGAATAATCCCGAGGTGCAGAAGTACTTTACCGATCTTTGCCTGCACTGGGCGCGCGACTACCGCATTGACGGAATACGCTTTGACGTGGGTGACGAGATCGCGCACAGCTTTTTGCGGCGGCTGCGCACGGCGCTTAAGCAGGAAAATCCCGACTTCTTTTTGCTGGGCGAAATATGGTTTGACTCGATCACATGGCTTGCCGGCGACGAATATGATTCGGTGATGGATTATCCCTTCACCGGCGCGCTGAATGATTTTTGGCGCGACAAAACCATGGACTGCCGCTCGCTGATGCACCGTCTGAATTTCTGCCGCAGCCTGTATCCGAAACAGATCAACGAGGCGATGTTCAACTTCCTCGATACTCACGACACGTCGCGTGTGCGCGAAACCTGCGAAAACGACGATGTGCTGCTGCAAAAGCTTACGATGCTGATGACATTTTCCGGCTCTCCGTGCCTGTATTACGGCACGGAGATAGCGATGCGCGGTAAATACAGTCCCTATAACCGAAGCTGTATGCCGTGGGATGAGATCGACAGCGGAAAATATGACGGCTTCCGCGCTAAGGTATCGGCATTGGTTAAGCTGCGCAGACGATGCGCGGATCTGAAAAACGATGAATTGAAATTTATATTTGACGACGCTCAGCCGCGCCTTGTGCATTTTATAAAAGGAAACGTCGAAGTGTTTGTCAACGCCGGTAAAACGGCGGCAGAGCCAGAGCCTGACGGCGAAGTTGCTTTTTCCAATTTATATGACGGAAAAACGCTGCAGCCCGGCGGTGTGCTGATAAGCACGCGGTGACTGAAATGGAACAGACTAAAAAAATGACGCTGTTCGGTCTTGCGTGGCCGATATTCATTGAAACGGCGCTGTTTATGCTGCTTGGCAGCGTTGATGTGTTCGTCCTAAGCCAATACAACGACCTTGCCGCCGGCGCGGTAAACACAGCGAACCAGGCGGTATCTGTCACCACGATCGTTTTCGGCGCGGTGTCAACCGCAAGCGCCGTGCTGATCTCGCAATATCTGGGCGCAGGCAAAAAAACTGACGCGTCAAGGATAGGCGCGCTGTCCATCACGCTCAACTTCATCAGCGGACTGTTGGTAAGCATAGTTTTTTTGCTGTTCAACGCGCCGATACTCGGCTTTGTGGGCGCAAAGGGTGAGATATTGCAGCTTGCGGGCGAATACCTTTCCATTGTCGGCGGCTTTATCTTTTTGCAGTCAACGATGAACGCCATGTCCGTGATAATACGCAACCACGGTATGACAAAGGCATCGATGTACGTCACGGTGGGAATGAATATCCTGAACACAGGTCTTGACGTTTTGTTTGTGCTTGCCTTTGACCTGGGCGTATTCGGCGTGGCGATCGCCACCAGCCTGAGCCGCGTTATCGGGATCATTGTGCTTGCGGCGGTGCTGTTCCGCAAGGTGGAAAGCATTTCCGCGTTCAGATACTTAAAGCCGATACCGCTGAGGGATATTGGCAAAATACTGCGCATCGGCATTCCCGGCGCAACGGAAACCTTTTTATACAACCTTTCCCAGCTTGTCATCACCTCGATCGTCCTCAACTTTTTGTCGGAGGAAGAACTGATCGCCAAAACCTATGTGCAAAACATTACGATGTTTTTTTATATTTTTTCACTTTCCATCGGACAGGCTTCGCAGATTTTGATAGGCCACCTTATCGGCGCCGGAAAAACCGATGAAGCGTATCGGCGCGGCTTGGCTTCTTACCGCCGCGCGCTGCTGATCACACTCAGCGTATGCGCTGTCGGAACGCTGCTGCGATACCCGCTGTTGGGGATCTTCACCGATAATCCGACGGTTATTGAGTTTGGAGCCGGCGTACTGCTGATCAATTTGGCGCTGGAATTCGGGCGCACCACCAATTTGGTGCTGATAGCCTGTCTGCGCGGAACGGGCGACGTTTACTTTCCGACCGCCTGCGCCGTTTTTTCAAACTGGACGCTGAGCGTTTTGGGATCGTATCTGCTTGCCGTCGTCTGCGGTTTGGGCTTGTACGGACTGTGGATCGCGCTTGCCGCGGATGAAGCGGTACGCGGTGTTTTGATGATTCTGCGCTGGAAAAGCGGAAAATGGAAAAGCAAACGCATTGTAAAGGAGAATGTTTATGAAACGTAAATCATTTATTATTGCGGTCATTACGCTGCTTACAGCGCTTTTGATGTGCGGATGCAGCCTGATTTCGGAATCGGGCGTCACCTCCGCCGATAAAAGCAACTCAAATAAGGCGCTGTCGCAAACCGGCAGCGAGATCAACAGTACGCCGCCGAAGGACGATACCACTGCTTCCGAGCTGCCGCCTGCCGCGTCAAACGCCTATACGATGGCGGATGTAAAAAAATTAAAGAATACCGAACACTTTGCAAAAAAGACGCTGGAGCATATTTTTGACGGAACTATCAACAGCAAAGGCAAGGCTACGGGATACCATTACACGCAAATCACCGACAGCAAGGGCGAGGTGATCGCCGGCACAGAAAGCAAAAAGGACAGCCACGGCGTTTTTACCGCGAAGGTGAAGGTGAACGGCGTTAAGAAAGAAGGCTTCAGCTCCTTTTATCCCGAAGATTGGACTCCTCAGCAGGTGATCGACGCCATCAACGAGGCATATGACGACGCGATGAGCGACAAATCAAATCCGCACGGTTCGATTTGGATAGGCTACAGCGGCGATCTGGAGATCAATATGTATCTTGACGGCAACAAGCGGATCACCACCGCGTTTCCGATTTACGAAGGAGAATGAGCATGAAATATAAAATGAAAGTGACGCAGGGAAAGCACCCTGTTACGGAAGTTATTTTTGAAGAAGAAAAGTATCAGCTTGTCGGTGAAATGCTGCTGGCGGAGCGAAGCTTTCTGCCGCAGATGCTTGAAGCGCTGGAAAACATTCTTAAAAAGGGAGAATCGAGTGAAAGCTTTGCCGGAAACGCCTTTTCTATGTTCATCACCAGTGAAACCACCAAAATCGCCAACGATATAAACGGCGAGGAAACCGAAGCTCCGACAAAAGAGCTGAACAAACTGATAAAGAGGTATCAAAAGCAAAATGCCAAGCTTCACAGTTAAGATCGCGGACGAGCTGTTTCAGATCTCACCAAAGAACCCCTATGCCGTCGAGCACTTTCTTGACTTTATAGCAGACGAGCCGGGCGGCGTACCGATTTCCGTAACCGACGAAATAAAAAGAATGATAGTGCAAAAGCTTTGTGCGGATGAAGAATTGCACGGCGCCAGGCCCGGATACTACGGCTTCGGCAAAAGGGAACTGTTTGCTTACCTTTATCTGATCTCGCGATATATGCTGACGAAGGATACGCTGCTCGTTCACGGCTCGGCGGTAGTAACAGGCGGAAAGGCTTATTTGTTCATTGCGCCGAGCGGCACCGGAAAATCTACCCACACGAGCCATTGGTGCGAGATTTTGGGTGAAAAAGCTTTTATCATCAACGACGACAAGCAGTTTTTGCGTCCGACGGCGGATGGCATAATCACCTTCGCGACTCCATGGGGGCTTGTTGATAAGCCGCCGACAGACCGCGCGCCGGTCGCCGCGATAATTGATATGACGCGAGGCAGTGAAACCAAGCTTTGCGAGGTCTCCCCTTCCGAGTTCTTTTTGCCGCTGTATAAAGCGTCTGTTCACGGGGAAACGCCCGAGGAAGCCAAAACGGTGATGCGGCTGATCCAGGAAGTGCTGAACTCGGTAAAGCTGTACAAAATGACCTGCACACCGGACGCCGAAGCAGCAAAAGCAGCGATCGCCGTCCTTACCGAAAACGAATAATCAAAGCGCAGTTTAGCAGCTGCGCTTTTTGCTTTTTTTTAATACTATTTTGGCAATTGTTGTTTTGCTACAAAAAAGGGTTGTAAAATACGTGCATTTTTTCCTAAAAAAAGATAGTGAAAAAGAAAAAATTATTTGACCTTCTTGTAAAACGTGATATAATAGTGTAGTATGAATTATTATGTGCAATTATGTCTTGCGGCATTTTTGCGGAAAGGAAAACTTATGAAACTCAACGATAAATACCTTATTCAGGAAATCGACGGCACTCAGGTTATGGTCGCGACCGGCGACACCGGATTTAACGGCATCGTCCGCAGCAATCAGACCGCTGCCGAGATCATCAATCACTTTAAAGAGGATACCACCCGCGATGAGGTGCTGGACAAGATGTGCGCCAAGTACGACGCGCCCAGAGAAGAAATTGCCGCCGATGTGGATATGGTCATCGAGAAGCTCCGCAGAATCGGCGCTTTGGACGAATGAGCGAAAATATGACGATGGAGGAGCTGCTGAAGCGCGACGGATTTTTGGTTTACAAAACCCGCGGCGTGAGTATGCGTCCTCTTTTTAAGGAAAACCGCGACCTGGTGACCATCCGAACGTTTGACGGAAGGCTTAAAAAATATGATGTTCCGCTGTATAGGCGCCGCGACAATCGCTATACCCTGCACCGGATCATCAAGGTCAGGGAAAACGATTATGTTATTCGCGGCGACAACACATTTTTCAAGGAATATGTTTCCGATAACGCGATCGTCGGTGTGCTGACTTCATTTCAGCGCAAAAAGAAGGAATATCCCGTTACCTCGCGCGGCTATCTGTTTTATGCGCGCTTTTGGAATTTTATTTATCCGCTGCGTTTTGTCCTTCACAAATGCAGAAGGCTTGGCGGAAAGGTGAAGCGCGCGCTGAAGGGCGGTGCGAAAAAATGAACGGAATGCAGACCTTTATTTATTTGACAGCCTGCGCGATCACAAAAACAAAGGCAGTGCTGGAAGAAACGAATTTTGACGCGCTGTGGAACATTGCCGGAGCTCATAATATGACCGCACTGACCGCGAAGGCGCTGTCTGACACCGCCGCGTTTCAAAACAGCGATCCGCAGGAAAAAAAGCGATGGCAGAACGCGCTGGATAATTCGGTCAAAAAGACCATGCTTTTTAAAGCGGAGCTTGCAAAGATAGTTGCTTTTCTTGAAAAATCAGGCATTTGGTATATGCCGCTTAAGGGCGCGGTGATCAATGAACTGTACCCAAGCTTCGGCACACGTGAATTTGCCGACAATGACATTCTGTTTGACAATGCTTTCAGCCAAAAGGTCAAACAGTTTTTTCTGGAAAAAGGATATAGCTTCCGTTGCGACAGCTTTGCGGCGGATGAATATGAAAAGCCGCCGTTTTATAATTTTGAAATGCACCGCCTGCTGTTTGACAACGGCGAAGGCGTGCCGCTTTGTGTGGAGTATTATCAAAATATAAAAGAAAAGCTGCTAAAGGACGAAGGCAATGCGTATGGTTATCATTTTACGGACGATGACTTCTATATTTATTTCATCGTTCACGCCTTCAAGCACTATGACAGCAAGGGAACGGGCTTTCGCACGGTGGCGGATGAATTTGTCATCCTGAACTCCGGCAAGTTCCGGCTGGACTTTTCCTATATCGAGGAAGAACTCGGAAAGCTTGGCGCGCGTGATTTTGAACGGCAGCTGCGCAGCTTGTGCACCAAGCTGTTTGACGCTCCCGAAAAAACCGAAAAAGCATTGGAAAAGCTTGACGAGCAGGAAACGGAAATGCTGCAGTTCGTTTTGTCCTGCGGCACCTTCGGAAAAATGGACAATCTGTTCGCAAAGGAGCTGACGCTTTCCGCGGGCGGAAAAAAGCCGTCAAAGGCGCGATACATTTTCAAGCGCTTCTTCCCCGACATTTCACGCTATAAATATTCACACCCGTTTGTATACCGGCACAAAATCGTATATCCGTTTTTTCTGGTATACCGTTTGGCTGTAAATCCAATCAAACACCGGCGTTATTTGAAACAGGAACTTTCGTCTATCAAAAAGATCAAGACGCAATAATATCAACAGGAGTATAGAATGGAAAAGGAAATCAAAACCCAAAACCAAGGCGAAAGCAATGTACGCGAAGTCGAAGTAAACATCGCGCCGCTGCTTTCAACGCTTTTGAAAAAGCTGTGGCTGATCGTGCTGTGCACTCTTGTTATGGCGCTGCTTTTTCAGGGCTTCACCCGTTTGTTCGTCAAACCGACCTACAAATCGTCCTTTACGGCGTTTGTAAACAACCAAACAAAGATTCAGGCGCAGAAAAGCGAGGTCAACACCTCTGACTTGCAGGCGTCCCGCGAGCTGGTGCAAACCTACGCGCGTATTTTGACCAGTAACACAGTGCTGGAGGCGGCGGCAAATTCAAAGATACTGAATTTTAACGTTACTCCGCAGGAGATCTCCGGATACATTTCCACCGAAATAGAGGACAAAACGCAGATCATCAAGGTGAATGTCATCACCACAGACGCACAAAAGTCCTATAAGATCGCTCAGGCGATCGCTACCGAAGCTCCTGCCAAAATGGCGATCATCGTTAAGGGCAGCTCGATGTCAACGGTAGACGAGCCGCAGCTTCCCCTTCAAATACACGGTCCAAACTATCTTACCGTATCGCTGATCGGCGCGCTGTTCGGCTTTGCGCTGGCGCTGGCATATGTGATCATCCGCTACTTCAGAGATGACACGATAAAGGGCGAGGGCGACCTTGAGGGCAGATACAATCTTCCCGTTGTAGGCGTTATTCCCAATATGACCGAAAACAAAGGCTTTGACTATTATCAGAACTATTACTACACATCGCCAAAGGATGAGCAGTCCAACAGCGGAAAGGAGAAGAAGTAAGTATGTTTTCCTTAAAAAAGAACGGCAGCAAAAGCAAGGTGTTCAATCCCAGCAAAATGCTGCTTACCGAAAACTCCTCTTTCTCTGTGCAGGAATCCTTTAAGACGCTGAGAACCAACGTGACCTTTTCTCTTCCCGGTCAAAAGAACCGCTGCATCGGCGTTGTAAGCGCCAACCGCGGCGAAGGCAAAAGCACCGTTTCCGTAAACCTTGCCATTTCACTGGCACAGATCGACAAAAAGGTCGTAATCGTGGACTGCGATATGCGTATTCCCACCGTCGCCGCCAAGCTGGGTATGGAAAACCGTCCCGGTCTGAGCGATTTTCTTGCCGATGAGGACGGCAGCAGCCAGCTTCCCGTTATCAGCAACAAGGATTTTAATATCGACGTTATTCCGGCGGGCACTATTCCGCCCGATCCGACAAAGCTGATCGAGTCGCCTCAGATGAAGGATCTGATCAAGGCGCTCAAGGTGGTTTATGACTATGTTATCGTCGATTTTCCGCCTGTTACCGTAGTTTCCGACGCGGCTATCCTTTCATCTGTTATCGACGGCTATCTTATCGTTGCGCTGCACGATTCGACCGGCACCTCGCAGATGGACGAAACCATTCGTCAGCTTAACTTTGCCAAGGCAAACGTGCTGGGCTTCGTTTACAACAGCAAGCCCGCGTCGCGCAAGGCGTATAAAAAGAACTCCAAATATTACTATTACGAATACAGATAAGAGGCGGCTGTTATGGACTACAGTGTTCTGATGGCGGTCTACGCAAAGGAACAGCCGGTATATCTGCAAGCGGCAATTGACAGCATGCTCCGTCAAACCGTGCCCCCGGCGCAGTTTGTGCTGGTGTGCGACGGCGCCTTAACGCC
>JBGUOX010000102.1:0-31536 GCA_045129995.1 Ruminococcus sp.
TGGAGAGATGTCCGAGCTGGCCGAAGGAGCATGATTGGAAATCATGTGTACGGTAATCACCGTACCAGGGGTTCGAATCCCCTTCTCTCCGCCATAAAAAAACACAGATACCTCAAAGGTATCTGTGTTTTTTTATTACAAAGCAAAGAAGGGGATTCGAAGCGAGCGTTAAGAAAACGTGCCGGCGGCACGTTTTTAGCGAGAGCGCAGATGAAGCTCTGACTGTGAACACGCCGCAGTCAGCGAGATGAACCCTTCTCCCTGTGCCGCAGCACCTTCTCTCCGCCATTTTTTAAAGCAAAGAAGGGGATTCGAAGCGAGCGTTAAAAAAACGTGCCGGCGTTTGTGTGTTTGTTTGAAAAATCGTTCAAAACTTTCAAAAAGCCATTGCTTTTATCTTTGATTTGCTTTATGATGAAAATATAATCACTTTAAGGCAAGGTACCCAAACGCTATGAAACGTTTTCTCGGCATTTTTATGATTCTAATTCTGCTTTCTGTTTTCCCAGCTTCGGCGTCGGGAACAGTGTCCTTTGAAACCGGCAGCATAACCTGTAAAAACAACCGCGTGATAGCCGTCAACGTCAATGCTCAGGGAAACGGTAAACTGAGCGCGGCGATTTTTGAATTTAGCTTTGACAAGTCCATTCTGGATTTTCGCGGCACGGACTCGCCTGACGGTACTCTTACAGAGCACACAGAAACAGAAAACGGCGTTCGCGTGTGTTTTCTTTGTTCAGACGGAAAAGCGCTGTCCGGTCAAACCGCTTTGTTCTCCCTGTCGTTCAAATCCGTTGCGGAGGGCGAAAGCGAGATCGGCTTTACCGTTAAGGACTGCGCCGACAGCGACGCGCAGTGGATGAATATCGGAAGCTGCACGGCAGGAACCGTCACCGTCAGCAGCCGCGCGGATGATTCCGTAGGCACGACCGAAACAAAGCAGCCGAAAAAACAAAGCGACGCTTCTTCTGCCGAAAACAAAGGCAGCAGTAAAAGCAGCAGCTCAAAAAGCGAAGATAAAAATGAAAAACAGGAAAATGCAGAAGCAACGATACACGATTTGGGAACGCTGAACAGCGTTGAGGAAACCGCACCCGACTCCTTTACGCCTATCATCGTGTTGTGCGCGTCTGCCGCTGTTGCGGCTGCGGTGATCGGCTTCATCATTTATCAAATCAAAAGCAAAAAGAAAAACGACAGCTCCGACGATTAGCCGAGGCTGTCGTATTTTTTTCCCTGCTCGATATTCCGCTCGCGAAACGCGCGGTTGATGGCGTTAAGCACACGTTTTTTATCCGCGCTCCACAAAGGCGCGACAAGCAGCTTTTTGTCGCCGTCGCCTGTCAGCCGGTGGATAACGGTTTTGCGCGGTAAAATCTCCACGCAGTCGCATAGCAAATCAATATATTCCTCCATGGAAAGCACGGAAAACTTGCCGGCTTCATAATCAAGCAGCAAATCAGTGTCTTTCAGCACGTGCAGCAGCTGAAGCTTAACGCCGTCGCTGCGCTCGCCGGCATAACGGACGCTTTGCAGCATTTCCTGCCGGCTTTCCCCCGGCAAACCGAGAATAACGTGAGTGATCACCTGTATTCCGACCTCGTGAAGGCTTTTTACAGCTTCATCGTACACGGTAAGATCATAGCCGCGCCGAATGTACTCCGCGGTTTTGGGATGGATAGTCTGCAAGCCAAGCTCCACCCAAACAGGCTTTCGGCGGTTCAGCTCGCCAAGCAAAGAAACGGTTTCTGCTCCTAAGCAGTCCGGACGCGTGGCGACGGAAAGAGCGACAACATCATCGGGAGCGATCGCCTGCTCAAACAAGGTTCGCAAGCGGTCCGCCGGCGCATATGTGTTGGAAAACGGCTGAAAATACGCGATAAACCGCCTGCAATCGCTTTTCGCGGAAACCTTTTGCTTGGCTTCCTCAATTTGTTCCGCGACGCTCTTTCCCCTTTGAGCCGCAAACTCTCCCGAACCGCCGGCGCTGCAAAAAATACATCCGCGCGTTCCAAGCGTGCCGTCACGGTTTGGGCAGGTCATACCGCCGTCCAGAGCAAGCTTATAAACCTTTTCGCCGAAGGTTTGTTTTAAATATTCGTTTAAAGAATAATAATACACTTATCTCACTTTTTCCCTTCATCATTGGCGGATCGGACGTTTTTTTGACAAAATAAAAACCGGCTCTGCGGCCGGTTTTTATTATTAAAGGAACATCTATGAAAAAATCTTATAAGCACTTGTTGTTTGACTGTGCTTATATCATAAAGGCTGATTGTGAAAGCTGTATGAAGTTTACCGCAAACTATTGTGAAGCTTTTCAAAAATCTTTATGAAAACCGTTTCACATATTCCATAAACATCGAATGAAGCTCTTCCTCAAAATCCTCAAGCGCTTCATCCAAGCCGCCGTTAAAAAACATTTTCGCGTGCTTGCTTAGTGAAAGATACGCGCCGACCATATTTTTGCGCACCTCATCCTGCAACTCGTCGCTCAGCTCTTTTCCGCATGACAGTCCCAAAAACAGGTTGCGGTTGTGAAGCTGCGAGGAAATTGCAGGCGTTTTCATAACGAAGGTGTTAAACAGATGAACGGCGCCGCAAAATTCTTTTATGGAAAATTGCTCGTCGTTTTCGGAATACTCCTTCTCCTTTTGCTTTTCCGCATCCCTTTTTTCACATTCCTCAAGCGAAAACTCCGGCGTTGTGATGTAATCGTGCAGGTTCTGCGGCTCGGTAGCAAGCGCGTAGTACAGCCGCATACTGTGCAGCGCCGTTTCCAGACAGGAAAAAGCGGCATACTGCATATGGTTTTCATTCAAATGGAAAAAGCTGTACAGGTTTTGATACACCGACTTGTTTACAGCGATCAGGATCAGACGTTCGTTATCGCGAAAATCGTTGAGCACCGGGCTTGCCAAATAACTCATCGTGAATTTGTATGACTTATTAACATACTCGCTGATTTTGTTTTTAAACTGATTGAGAAAATCAGCCTCTTTTATTGTAAACTGAAACATATCCTCACCTACCTGAACGGTTCCTTGTCTGCATTATAAAGGTCGTTGCGCGTAATGTCAACCACATATTCCCGACCTGTTTCGTTTTGAAGCGCGGCAATAAGTAAATTTGGATTAACATTGTCGCTGCTTCCGGCGGAAAGCATTATTTCCAAACGCGCAAAATCAAATTCCTCAACGATCTCATAGGACTGCACGGCAGGCTTGACGTCCACGGTTTTCATACCTTTTTTTGACTTTTTCTCAATTATGATCTCGTCCTTGGCAAGCAAAGCCTCAAGGTCGCGGCAAATCGCAGACGTCGGTGTTTTATCGCACGAAAGGCGCACGGTGAACGACGCAAAGGCGACCTTTCCCGCCTTCATCACAGCCTCTGTCACATCAAACACGCGGATGCCGCGCGGAAGGCAAGCGTTAAGCTTGGCTATTATTTCTTCAAAAGAATAATCATCATCTTCGAGCCGCACGTCCATACATTCGTTCACGCCGCGAAAGCCGAGCGACAGCGGCAGCGGAAAGGTCGCAAACGGATGCGGATTAAAGCCCTCGGTGTGCCAGATCGGGATCTTGCTTTTATGCAGCGCGCGAAGCATTACCCGATTGAGGTCGAGGTGCGAAATGTAGCGGCACTCAAAATCCTTTTTAAACCATATTCTGACGTTTTTCAAAGCACACACCCTTTCCGTATTTCGCCGCGCCGCAGTGCGAGCATTCCAAACGGCAATGCGGCGTTGTGGTGTTTTCATATGCTTTTTGACATTCCTTAATCAAAAAGCTCTTTTTTACGCCGTAATCAATGTGATCCCACGGCAAAATCTCGTCAAAGCTTCTTCTGCGGTTGGCGTAAAAGGACGGATCGATCCCGCACTCCTCAAACAGCTCCAGCCATTTTTCCAGGCTGAAGCAATCGTTCCAGCCGTCAAAGTGGAAGCCGCGCTCGCAGGCAAGCTCCATTACCCTGCACAGCTTGCGGTCGCCGCGCGCAAACACAGCTTCCAAATAGCTTGTGTCCGCGTCGTGATAGTTGAAGGCGATCTTTTTTGAGCGGATGCTGTCCTTGATATGCTGCTGCTTTTCGTGCAGCACGGGAATGGTGTCCTGCGGTTCCCACTGAAACGGCGTAAAGGGCTTGGGCACAAAGGACGACGCCGAAACCGTTACGCGCACGCTTTTGCCCTTGGCGTGGTCGGGCGTGTTATAGTAAGTATCCACCACATCCTGTCCAAGCTGCGCTATCGCCGCAACATCGTCCATGGTTTCGGTTGGCAGGCCGATCATAAAATAAAGCTTCACGGTCGTCCATCCGCCGGAAAAGGCGGTGGCGCAGGTCTGCATCAGCTCGTCATGCTGAACGTTTTTATTGATCACGTCGCGCATTCGCTGACTTCCTGCCTCGGGAGCAAAGGTCAGTCCGCTTTTGCGCACGGTTTTGATTTTATTCATTATTTCGTCTGTGAAGCCGTCCACGCGCAGCGACGGAAGTGAAATGCTCACCTTTTCTTCGCCTGTCCACGCAGTCAGCTTTTCGAGCAGCGGCACGATCCGGCTGTAGTCGCTCGAGCTGAGAGAGGACAGCGAAACCTCGTCATAGCCGGTGTTGCCGCACAGCGCGCGGCACTGCGCGTTGATGGTATCGGGCGACTTTTCGCGCACCGGTCGGTAGATAAAGCCAGCCTGACAAAAGCGGCAGCCGCGGATGCAGCCGCGAAAGATCTCCTGAACGGCGCGGTCGTGAACGATCTCAACCAGCGGCACAACGAAATTGTCGGGATAAAACGACTTGTCCATATCAAGCATAACGCGCTTGTGTATGACCTCAGGCGCTCCGTCCTTTGGAGTAAAGCTCTTTATTGTGCCGTCGTCGTTGTACTCTACCTCGTAAAGCGCAGGAACGTAAACTCCCTCGACCTGCGCGCAGCGGCGCAAAAACTCCTGCTTGTCCGCCCCCTCCGCGCGGCATTGGCGGAAGATCTCCATGACTTCCAGATCGACCTCCTCGCCCTCGCCGATGAAGAATATATCGACAAAATCGGCGACCGGCTCGGGATTGCAGGCACAGGGACCTCCCGCGACGACGATATTTTTCAGTTCCGTGCGCTCGCTTGACAAAATCGGCACGTTGCCCATTTTCAGCATATTCAGCATATTGCTGTAGCTAAGCTCATATTGCAAAGTAAATCCGATGAAATCAAAGTCCGAAATCGGGTCGCCGCTTTCCAGCGCGTACAGAGGAATGCTGCGGCGGCGCATTTCCTCCTCCATATCCACCCACGGCGCGAAAACGCGCTCGCACCAGATATACGGCACGCTGTTGAACAGGCTGTATAGTATCTTCATTCCCAAATGCGACATACCGACCTCATAAGTGTCGGGAAAGCAAAACGCAAAGCGCAAATCGACGTCCTTTTTGTTTTTTATCACTTCATTAAGTTCGCCTCCGACATACCGTCCGGGCTTTTGCACCTTTAAAAGCAGCTTTTCAACTTCCTTGCTAATCATCTGAACCTCCAAATGCTATTCGTACCGGTTATTCTTCGTCAGCAGCGACGCCGCCAAATACACGCTTACAAACAGCAGGGAAAAATTATTTTCGGATCGCAGCAGCATCCAAAAGCCCAGCGCGGCAAGCGGAAAAATGCAGACAAATGTTGCAGCGTCCACAACAGCTTCCGATGCTTTTGGTGAATGTCTGCGGCAGAGCAGCAAATACAAAAGCTGACCGCCGTCGAGCGAGAGCACCGGCAGGCTGTTGAAAAGCCCGACCGAAAGATTTGCCGCCGCAAAGGGCACGATTTGTTTCATTCCTATTAAGTATAGCAGATAACTGACAGAAAAACAAATAAAATTCGCAAAAGGACCGAAAAAAATAATGAGCGCGTTGTGACTGGTGCGGCGCCGGTGTCTGCCGCTGTCGATAACGGCGATCTCAAAGAGAGATATTTTTATTCTTTCAGGGAAATATCCAAAGCGGCACATCGCCAAAAGATGCCCTCCCTCGTGCAGAGCGATCGCGGCAGCGCACCATAAAAAATCATCAAATATGCCGAGCAGCGCGCACACAGCCATAAGACACAAAAGCGTATATGACACGCCGATTTCGGTATGCTTAATGCGGAATCTCATCGGCGGTGGAGATCAGCTCTGCCGCGTCAAAGGAGCGAACGCGGTCAAAAATCGCGGTGTCATTGAGCATGGAAACGTATATATCGTGAGCCGCGTCATACGCCTCGCCGCCAAAGCCCCTGAACACAAAAGCCGCGATACCAAGCAGCACGCACAGAACAAGCTGCAGCGTCAGCACGGGCTGCTTTGAAAAGGAGCGCCTTTGCCGCGGCTGCGTAGAATAGCCGTCCTCACCGTCCTCCTGCGGCATTGAAACCACCGCCGTCTCCGGCTCGCTGACGCTTTGCCAGTTTTCGTCATATGTAATGCGGTTAAGATCCTCCACAAAAAATCACCTCAACGCAGTATATGCGCCGAGGTGACGGGAAATGTTATCATTTACCTGATAAAAATGCCGGCTGTTCCATCGTGTCCGCAAGCCCCCAAAATACAGGTCGACGTCCTCATACATTCCGTCATAAATCGTGTCGTCTTTGGACTTCAAGCCGCCCGGCTTGTCGGAAAGGTTGCCGCTACCGGAATTATTTTGCTGCGAGGGGTTGCGTTTCAAATCAGTTTGTGGTACAGTAATATCATGAGTTTGTTATACTTTTGTACGCGGTCGAGGATATTGACCTTCGTGAGAGATTCAAGCTCATTTTTGTTTTTTACATAAATTGTAGTACCTGATAGATTTTCAAATGTACTCGTTAAATCTGTTCTCAAATGAATAGATGTTGCCTTATGAACATTATCCCCATCGAAAACATTATCCAGAAGAAACGAAATAGCAACGGGAAGTTCATTCTGCTTTAATGAAGTTATAAATAGCAATGAATTTCTATTATGGTTTTGCACAATAACGGTAGCGTTATTTAAACCATTTTTTTGTTATATCTGAAATTCTTTTCTTGACAGGTGAATCTGATTCAGTTATACTATGTAAGAAACCGTTGTTTGTATGGGGAACCTTGGGCATTGGGACCCTAGCTGCCCCTTACAATTTAGCGGTTTCGTTTTTATTTATATAATAAATTGAAACGTTGCCATTGTTTTCATTGTTTATCGCTTCACTTAATACTGTTTTATGATAGAAAGCAGACAACTTTCTATCAGAGAACAGTATAAAATATGACAGCACCTTGTCGGCAATCCTTTGCAGGATTTCGCCGACTTTTTCTCTTATGCTCTTGTTTTGCTTCGCCGTTTGCCACAAAAGCGCCGCGGACGCTCCTGCCTTTGTAAAAATCTTTATAAAGCAAAAAATCACCCCGGCACAAACGCGCCGAGGTGACGGGAAATGTTATTTCAGCTTTTTAAAGTCGCCGTGTACCAAATTCAGGAAGAACGCCACCGCGATGATCAGCGAACCGAACTCAGCGATCGGAAAGGCGTACCACGCGTAGCTGACGCCGAACAGTGTTGTCAGCAAAAACGCGATCGGCAGAAGCAGCAACAGCTGACGGAAAAATGACATCAGCAGACTTCTGAAGCCCTTGCCCACCGCCTGGAACAGCGTGGTGAAGATTATGCCTGCCGCCGCCGGGATAAAGCAAAGGCTGACGATTCGGAACGCGTGCTCGCCCGCCGCGGTCAGGGTTGCTTGGTCAACGTCGGTGTAGCTTGACTCGTCGCCGAACATCGAAAGCAGCACGTCGGGTATCGTCCACATCAAAGCCATACCGATCGCCATAATGATAGCGGCGATGATGATACCGCGCTTAAGCGCCGAATAGAGCCGCTCCTTGTTGCGCGCGCCGTAGTTGTAGCCGATGATCGGCATTACGCCCTGATTTAGTCCGAAGCAAGGCATAAACACAAAGCTTTGCAGCTTAAAGTATATGCCGAACACATCCACCGACACAATGGAGTTGTACGCCTGAAAGATCGCGTTGAGCCCAAGCATCATAATCGCGCCGATGCTCTGCATAATAATAGACGGGAAGCCCACGGCGTAAATGTTCCTGACGATTATGCCGTTCCAGCGGAAGCCCCTGAACGTGATCTTGACGCCGTGCTTTTTGGCAAACAGCACCACCACGGCAAACATCATACCGCAAAACTGACCGAACACCGTAGCGACCGCCGCGCCGAGCACGCCCAGCTCCGGGAAAATGCCGACGCCGAAAATCAGCAGCGGGTCAAAAATTATATTGACCACCGCGCCGGTCAGCTGAAACAGCATCGGATAAATCATATTGCCGGTCGCCTGCAAGGTTTTTTCTATCATTATCTGAACGATAGCAAACAAAGAAAAACACAGCACACAGGTAAAATACTGTACGCCTGCTTCGATGACGCGCGGATTGCCGCTGAATGCATTCATAAACGGCCGCACGCCGAACAGTCCCAGCAAAAGGAAAAACGCGTAGGTAAAAAAGCACAGCAAAAAGCCATGGGTGGCGGCGCTGTCGGCGGTTTTGAAATCCTTTTCGCCGAGCTTGCGCGCTACAAGCGAATTTACACCGACCGCCGTGCCGACCGCCGCGGCTATCAGCAGCAGCTGCAAAGGATACGCAAGCGACACCGCCGTAAAGCCGTCCATATCATATTTGCTGATGAAAATGCTGTCCACGACGTTGTACATCGCCATAATTGTCATTGAGAACATCGCAGGCAGCGACATCGTAAGGATCAGCTTTGTCATGGGCATTGTGCCCATTTTATTCTCTTTCTTGATTTCATCCATCTCCGTCTATTTCCATCCCTTCCGTTTTGCGCGGAGCGTATAACAGCCCAGCATCAGCGCCGCGCCGCAGCACACGCCGGCAAAATCTATCCAAACATCGGTCACCATTCCGGCTCTGCCTTCAACGCCAAGCTGGATTGTTTCATCAATCAGCGCCGCAAGCAAGCCGCCAAGCAGCACCCGAAAGCCGTAGCGCCTCGGCTTTGCCCGGTCAAAGCAATATCCGCAGCTGAGCATAAGCGCACCGATGGCAAAGAACTCCGAAAAGTGCGCGATCTTGCGAACCAGATAGGAAGCCTCTTCATGCGTTAAACCAAACGCCTGAAAGCCGCCGTAAACTATTCTTAAAATGCCGTCGCTTTCCTGCGAGGAAATGCTTGCAGGAAAGCAGGAGTGTATCCACGCAAACAAGATCATAGCCGCCGTAAGCGAAAAAATGACGGCGGTAAACCGCTTGGAAGCTCGGTTTTCCTTCATATCATCACCCCATACATTACTTATTTTACATCAATTATAGGCAAAGTCAATGAAAAAAAGCTCGAAAAAAGCAAGTCTGTTGGATTTTTACGGAAACATTGACTAAGGATATTGAAAACTATAACTTTTTCTGCTATACTAAACTGGATTTGTAATGACGAAAAGGAGAGAAATTTGTTGTGGGATATTTGATTATCTTTTTAATTTCCATGATACCCATCATTGAGCTGAGAGGCGCTATTCCCGTTGCCGTAGGTATGCAGCTGAATATGGTTTGGGCATATATCATTTGTATTGTCGGCAATATGCTTCCGGTTCCCTTTATCTACTTTTTTGCAAGAAAGGTACTGCTTTGGGGAAAAGACAAAAAATACATCGGCAAATTTTTCACCTTCTGCTTACAAAAAGGCGAAAAAGGCGGACAAAAGCTGCAGGCAAAGGCAGGCAGAGGCTTGTTTATCGCCCTGATGCTGTTTGTCGGCATTCCCCTTCCCGGCACCGGTGCTTGGACAGGTACGCTCGCCGCAAGCTTTTTGGATATGGGCTTCAAGCGCAGCGTCATCGCCGTAATGTGCGGCGTTGTCATCGCAGGCGTGATCATGGGACTTGCCAGTATGGGCGTGTTCGGCGGAATCAGCGCGCTGTTTGCGCCGAAAGGATAAATGACATAAAAGACAAAGGCAGCGCACGCTGCCTTATTTTATAGAGAAAACACAGAGGAAAATCAGGATCGTTATGAAATACACATTTGACGCCGTGATCATCGGCGGCGGCGCGGCAGGGCTGATATGCGCCGTAGCGGCAAAAAAGCACAACCCTTCCCTGCGCGTCGCCGTCTTGGAAAAAAACGACAGGGTGGGCAAAAAACTGCTCTCAACAGGCAACGGCAGATGCAATTTGACAAACGAAAACGTGAGTCCCGAAAAATACGTCGGCAAAGGCGCCGCGCAAACTGCCGCGGCGGTATTGCAAAGGATTGACGCACAGGCGCTTCTTGCGTATTTCAGGGACTTAGGGCTGCTGACCTCCAAGGACAGCGAAGGCAGATACTATCCCCTTTGCCGTCAGGCGTCCGCCGTTCTGGACGTTTTGCGCTTTCAGTGCGACTCCTTGGGAGTAAGCCTGTTTTGCGGAGAAGCTGTTAAAAACGTAAAAAAGAAAAAGAGCTTTGCCGTGCAAACACAGCAAAATCTCTTTTTGTCGGACAAGCTGGTCATCGCCTGCGGCTCGCCGGCAGCGCCTAAGCTCGGCGGCTGCGACAGCCTTGACGCGCTCGGGCTTAGTCACCGCACCTCTCCGTTTGTGCCGGCGCTCTGCCCCGTTCGCGTGCGATCCGATCTCCTTAAATCGCTTAAGGGCTTGCGCGTAAACGCCGAGGCACGTCTTGAAAACGACCGCCGCGTTATCAGATCAGAACGGGGCGAGGTTCAGTTTAACGAGGACAACCTTTCGGGCATTTGCCTGTTTGATCTCTCGCTGTACACGGAACAGGGCAAGCTGATAATCTTGGATCTGTTGCCTGATATTATTGAAAACGAATTATGTAATATTCTTTTAAGGAATAAATCAAGCTATTCAAAGCTGCCTGCAGACAATATTTTTACCGGCATCCTGCAAAAGCGGATCGCGCAGGCAGTGCTCAAGCAAGCGCAGGTAAAAGACTTTTCACGCGCCTGCGATAAACTCGGCGAAGCGGAAATACGCGCGGCGGCAAAAAGCGCCAAGGCGCTCACCTTCGCCGTCAAGGGAAATATGGGCTTTGACCGCGCGCAGGCTTGCCGGGGAGGAATTTTGATCCCCGGTCAAATCGTCCCCGATACCCTGCAAAGCCGGCTTACCGAAAAGCTTTGGTTTTGCGGCGAGGCGCTTGACGTTTGCGGCGAATGCGGCGGCTTCAACCTGCATTTTGCCTTCGCAGGCGGCATTATCGTGGGAGAACAGCTATGATAAGACTGAACAACATCAAAATACCGCTCGACTATAACGACGACACGCTGCTTGCTGCCGCCGCCGCGGAACTGCGCGTCAGCAAAAACGCCGTTCGCTCCGTAAGTCTTTTTCGCCGTTCGGTCGACGCGCGAAAAAAAGACCGGCTGCATTTTATCTGCGCTTTGGATGTAACGCTCAATATCAGCGAAGCTAAAATTCTCAGCAAGAATAAAAGCGCAGTTAAGGCCGCTCCGTATCACTACGAAGTGAAGCAATGGAGCGGCGGCGCTTCGCCTGTTGTAGTAGGCTTTGGTCCCGCAGGTATGTTTGCCGCGCTGGTTCTTGCGCAAAGCGGCGCAAATCCCGTTGTTTTGGAGCGCGGCAAAGACGTTGACTCCCGCACCGCGGACGTTAGTCTTTTTTGGACGACCGGCAGGCTGGATGAAACCTCAAACGTACAATTCGGCGAGGGCGGCGCAGGCACCTTTTCCGACGGAAAGCTGAACACCGGCACCAAGGACAGCCGCCAGCGAAAGGTCTTGCAGGAATTTGTTCTGCACGGCGCGCCGGAAGAGATACTTTATAACGCAAAGCCGCATATCGGCACGGACAAGCTTAAAATCACCGTAAAAAGCATCCGCGAGGAGATAATCTCGCTCGGCGGCAAGGTTTTATTCGAAACAAAGCTGACCGGCTTTCAGTCAAAGGACGGAAAAATAACCGCTGCGATCGCCGAACGAAACGGCAAAACGGAGATCATCGAAACCGACAGCGTTATCCTTGCCGTCGGTCACAGCGCGCGCGACACCTTTGAAATGCTGGATAGGCACAAGCTTCCGATAGAAGCAAAGCCGTTTTCCGTAGGCGCGCGCATTGAACACCTGCGCGAAAAAATCGACCGGGCTCAGTACGGCAAATTTGCAGGTCACAAAGCGCTGGGCGCCGCGCCGTATAAAATGAATGTTCAAACCGCAAACGGCAGAGGCGCATACACCTTTTGTATGTGTCCCGGCGGCAAGGTAGTCAACGCTTCAAGCGAAGAAGGCAGGCTGTGCACCAACGGTATGAGCGAGTTCGCGCGTGACGAGATCAATTCAAACTCCGCGCTGCTCGTCGGCGTAAGTCCAAAGGATTACGGCAGCGATCATCCGCTTGCAGGAATGTTTTTTCAGCGCGAATTGGAAAAGAAAGCCTTTCATCTGGGCGGCGGCGATTATCGCGCTCCGGTTCAGCGCGCCGAAGATTTCCTTTTGAACCGCGCTTCCACGCGTTTAGGCGAGGTTCAGCCGAGCATAGCTCCGGGCTATACGCTTTCAAATCTTCACGAGATTTTGCCCGGATGTATTGGCGACAGTATGAAAGAGGCGATCACCTCAATGGGCAAAAAGCTGCGCGGCTTTGACGACGGAGACGCGGTGCTTACCGGCTTGGAGACGCGTTCTTCCTCGCCTGTTCGCATATTGCGCAGCACTGAAACGCTGCAATCTGTCGGACTGCAGGGACTCTATCCCTGCGGTGAAGGCGCAGGCTATGCAGGCGGCATCATTTCAGCCGCCGTGGACGGGATCAAATGCGCGGAAAAGATCATCACAGAAAATATATAACATTTTGAAGCAAACGCCTTTTTTAAAGGAGTCCGGCACAAAATAAAAAAGCCACGCCTTGGCGTAGCTTTTAAAATGCGACTGCGTCTGTAAGCCGGGTTCTGTCTTGAACAGCCATCTATCTTGGCGGACGGTTGCCCGCACCGCTCGATGCCACCTCCCCGGAACGCGCCGAGCAAGCGCATAATGTTCCTCCACGGTGTTGCTTCAAATAGGGTTTACACGGCAGAGCGGTCTCCCGCCCTCCGGTGAGCTCTTACCTCACCTTTCCATCCTTGCCCATCCTTGCGGACGGCGGTTATTTTCTGTTGCACTATCCCTAGGGTCGCCCCCGGCGGCCGTTAGCCGTTATTATCGCTCTGTGAAGCCCGGACTTTCCTCGCACAGACCCTTTCGGGTGCTGCTCGCGGCTGTTCGGCGCACTCGCATTATCAGTTTACAGGAAAAAGTAAAAAAAGTCAAATAATTCTTGCCATTGCCCGAATTTTGTTTTATAATGGTCGATAGTGCGTCGCAGACGCATTCGCCCACATTAAAAAATACATCTTGAACAAAGCATAAAACGAAATATATATAAAGCCAAAGGAGTAATCATATGGACATCAGACAGGAAAGCTTAAAAAAGCATTATGACTGGAACGGCAAAATCGAAGTGATTTCGCGCGTTCCCATCAGCTCCTCAGAGGACTTGGCGCTCGCCTACACCCCCGGCGTTGCCGAGCCTTGCTTAGAGGTGCAAAAGGACGTAAACAAAAGCTATGAACTGACACGCCGCAACAATTTGGTCGCGGTAGTCACCGACGGCACTGCTGTGCTCGGCTTGGGCGACATCGGTCCCGAGGCAGGTATGCCCGTTATGGAAGGCAAATGCGCGCTGTTCAAGGCGTTTGGCGATGTTGACGCGTTCCCGATCTGCGTCAAGAGCAAGGACGTCGATGATATTGTCAACACCGTTTACCTCATCAGCGGCTCGTTCGGCGGAATTAATCTTGAGGACATCTCCGCGCCGCGCTGCTTTGAGATCGAGCGCAAGCTAAAGGAAAAATGCGACATCCCGATTTTCCACGACGATCAGCACGGCACCGCTATCATTGTGGCGGCAGGACTGCTGAACGCTTTGAAGATCACCGGCAAGAAGATCGATGAGATCAAGATCGTTATGAACGGCGCAGGCGCCGCGGGAATCGCGATCGCCAAGCACTTGATGACTATGGGCGTAAAGAACATCACCATGTGCGACAGCAAGGGAATCATTTGCAAGGGCGACGAACGCCTGAACGCCGTAAAGCGCGAGATGGCTGAAATCACTAATTTGTCGCGTCAAACCGGTACGCTTGCCGACGCGATGGTAGGCGCGGACGTGTTCCTGGGAATCTCCGCCGCAGGCTGCGTAAGCGAGGATATGGTCAAAACAATGAACCGCGACGCGATCATCTTTGCCATGGCGAATCCTACTCCCGAAATTATGCCCGATCTCGCAAAAAAAGCAGGCGCTGCCGTTGTAGGCACCGGCAGAAGCGACTTCCCGAACCAGATCAACAACGTACTTGCCTTCCCCGGCATTTTCCGCGGCGCTCTGGATTGCCGCGCAAGCGACATCAATGAGGAAATGAAGATCGCCGCTTCCTACGCGCTGGCTTCGATCATTGACGAAAGCGAGCTCAACGCCGACTACATCCTTCCCCACGCCTTTGATCCGCGTGTTGGCAAGGCTGTTGCCGAGGCTGTTAAGAAGGCTGCAATCGATTCCGGCGTAGCCAGAATATAATTGTTTGATCAACCGATAAAACGGACGTGTTATTCACGTCCGTTTTTTCTTTTATGGAATATAAGCCTTAGCCTTTTCCAGCAAAGCGTCTTTTTCGTTTGGCAGTTCATTGTTGATGACCAACGTCAACAGCTCGTTGAGCGCCGATCCGACCGCCCTTCCCTCGGGAATGCCAAGCGCGATCAAATCCGCCCCGTTCACCGCAAGCTGTTTTAAGCTAAAGCACCGGTTTTGGCGCAGCACTTCCTCAGCCTGAAGCTCCGCCTTATCAACGGCAGCCAGCTTTTCGGCGCGCCGGTAATCCGACTGCGCCGCAATATCGGCGCGCTGCACCTTGAACAGCAGCCGCATTTGATCTTTTCCGAGCGCCTGCAGAACGTGCTTTACCTGCTTTTCACTTCCGTCAAAGCGAACGTCGTGATACACGATCAATTGCAAACACGACTGCACAAACGCGTTCGGAAAGCGCAGCCGCTTTAAAATGATCTCCGACATTTCCGCGCTGATCTGCTGATGCCCTTTAAAATGATTGAAGCCGTTTTCATCGGTCGTGCAGGCTCGCGGCTTTCCGATGTCATGCAAAAGCATAGTCACACGCAGCAGCGGATCGCTTTCGACAGCCGCCACGGAACAGAGGATATGGCGCCACACATCAAATTGATGATGCTTGCTGTTTTGAGGAAAATCAAAGGTTTCCGCAAGCTCCGGGATGGCAACGGCTATCACATCGCGAAACTCGTCGGCAACGCTCAGCACGTTTTTGCCGCAAAGCAAGCCTGTCAGCTCCTCGCGTATACGCTCCTGCGCGATATTTCGCAGCAGACCGGCGTTTTGTTTGATCGACTGTGCCGTTTGCTTTTCGATTTCAAAGCCGTAAACCGAAGCAAAGCGCAGTCCGCGCATAATGCGAAGCGCGTCCTCATGAAAGCGCAGATCAGGCACGCCGACGCAGCGCAGAACATTGTCGCGGACGTCCTGCTCGCCTCCGTAGGGATCGACGATACCTTTGATGTGATTATAAGCCATCGCGTTGACAGTAAAGTCGCGGCGCGACAAATCAGCCGTCAAATCATCGGTAAAGGTAACGCTTTCGGGATGGCGGTTGTCGGTGTAAACGCCGTCAATGCGATACGTCGTGACCTCAAGCGGTTCGTTTTCCGCCATCACGACAAGCGTGCCGTGCTTCAAGCCGAAATCGTGTGTGGCATAGCCGCTGAACACGCGCTTCATTTCATCGGGCTTCGCATCGGTGCAAATATCCCAGTCGTGCGGCATGATACCCATCATCGCATTTCGCACGCAGCCGCCGACAACATATGCGTCAAAGCCGTTATCAAGCAGCGTTTGCATTACTGATTTTACATTTTCGGGTATGCTGAGTTTCATTTTATCACTTCTTCAAAGAAGGAATATCCTTGTTTTTGAATTTTTCAATATATTTATCGGCAACTGTATAAAGAACGTGGAACAGCAATACCGAGCCTGCCGCTAAAATGATCGCCAAAACAAGTGCGCCGTCGTACAAAACCACCAGCTTAAACACCCAGCCGAAGAACAACACGGCGATCACCATACCTGCCGTGCTGACGGCAAGCATCGCGCCGCGCAGAGCGTTGAACGGAACGGAAAGCCTTGCGATGAGCATAAGGCAAATCAGCGCTGTCAAATAAACGGCGATAGTTTGCAGCTCTTCGTGCGACAAGCCAAGCCAGCTGCTGAGCGCGGAAGATACAATGATACCTGCCGTAACACACAGCGCCGCAGGCAAAGCTCTTGCGATAACATTAATGATGAAGTTGCCGCGTACAATGCTTTTGTTTGGCTGCAAAGCCAAAACAAAGGACGGAAATCCGACCGTCAAAGCACCGATCAGGCTGAGCTGGATGGGCTCAAAGGGATAAGAGAGCTGTGAAAACAGGAAGAACAGCGACAGCAAAATGGAATAGATCGTCTTGACAATATAAAGCGACGAGCTTCGTTCGATGTTATTTATGGTTCGTCTGCCCTCGGCAACGACCTCAGGCATAGCGGCAAAGTCATTGTTCACCAGCACCAGCTGCGAAACGTTTCGCGCTGCCTCGCTTCCGGAAGCCATAGCCACGGAGCAATCCGCTTCCTTTAGCGCCAGCACATCGTTGACTCCGTCGCCGGTCATAGCGACCTTATGTCCGTGAGCTTTAAGCGCAAGCAGCAGTTTTTTCTTCTGCGCTGGAGTCACTCTGCCGAACACATTGCAGCGTTCGGCGGCTTCGTCAAGCTCCCCGTCGGTTTTGACGGTCGTCATATCCACCGCGTTTTCCGCGCCGGCAATGCCGCAGTCCATCGCGATGCGCTGCACGGTGTTTACGCTGTCGCCGGAGATGACCTTAAGCGTCACACCCTGTTCGGTAAAGTAGCTGACGGTTTCGCGAACGTTGTCGCGCAGCTTGTCCTTGATCAGGATCAGCGCCATGGGCTTCATATCCGACGGCAGTCTGCCGCTTTGCGGCTTTTCATCCGCGCAAGCAAGCACGATCATACGAACGGTTTCCTTTACGCATTCTATTGTTTTATAAACTTCTTTGTATTTTTCTTTATCGGAAAATACAAACTCTGCCGCGCCGATGATATAGCTCTTTCCGTTTGCAAAGCTTCCGCCCGACCACTTGGTTTCGGACGCGAACGGAATAAACTGCTCGCACTCAGCCGGCGTGCCGTCCTTGGCGTATTCGCTGATCGCCTGCAAGGTAGCGTTTATCTCCTCGCTGGCGCCGACTACGGAGGCAAGCGCGTTTTTTATTTCCGCGTCATCGCAGCCAAAGGAGAACACATCGCAAACATCCATTGACTCCGCCGTAAGCGTGCCTGTTTTGTCAAGGCAGACCACATCCACACGCGCCAGAGTTTCAATGCAGTACATTTCATTGACAAGCACCTGCTTGCGCGACAAACGAATTACCGACACGGCAAGCACGGTGCTGGTGAGAAGGATCATACCGCCGGGGATCATACCTACAAGCGCTCCGACTGTGGATACGACCGCTTGCTGCAAATCCTTGTGAAGAATAACAAATTCCTTGATGAACATAAGCGCGCCGAGAGGAAAAATAACGGCGGTGCAAATGTTGATTATCAGCTTAAAGGATTTCAAAATCTGCGAGTTGTTTTTCTTTATATACTTGGCTTCGTTGTTGATTTTTGCGGCATAGCTGTCCGCTCCGACGCGGTTTACGCGGCAATAACAGCTGCCTGCCGCGATAAAGCTTCCCGACAGCAGCTCGTCTCCTGCGTTCTTCTCGATCAAATCCGATTCACCGGTCAGCAGACTTTCATTCGCTTTGCAGTTTCCCTGAACCAAAATACAGTCAGCAGGCACCTGATTTCCGCGCGAAAGAACGATGATGTCATCCAGCACGATCTCATCCTTGGAAAGCTGCACCGTTTTGCCGTCGCGCAAAACATCAAGCTTGCTTTCGGTAAGGATAGTCAAAGCGTCAACGCTTTTTTTGGATCGTATCTCCTGAAAAATGCCGATCGCGGTATTGAACACGATCACGCCGATGAACAGCAGGTTACGGTACTCACCGACAAACAGCAGCGCGACAAACAAAATGACGTTGATCAAGTTGAACAGCGTGCAAATATTGTCGGTGAAAATGCGTTTTACCGATTTTGTTTTTACGGTAGAGGCGCTGTTGATCTTCCCCTCCTCTATCCTTTGTTTCACTTCGGCGGATGACAAACCGGAAAGCAAGTTCTTTTCGTTATCCATACTGACTCCTTGAAAAAATTAGAAATATTGAAAAATAAATGTAAAATAAAAAGCAACTCCGCATTCTAAAATGAATGACTTCCAAGAGTTTAAAGAATATTTTTTACTGCTTTTTTTACTATTATAAATGCAAATAATAAGAAAGGCAACGGAAAGAAGGTGATTTTTTGAAAAAATTTGTAAAATTATTGACGATTACGCTTTCCGCGGCAATTTTCATTCAGCCGTCACACGCGTTTGCCGCCGAAAGCGCCAAAACCGTTATACTCGGCGGACAGCCCTTCGGCGTGAAATTCTTCAATGACGGCGTGATGGTTATCGATCTGGAATCGTTTTTCAGCGAAGGAAAATATGTTTGCCCTGCAAAGGAAGGCGGTCTTGAGGTAAACGACGTGATTCGGCAGGTCAACGAAACCGAGGTCAGAACAAATGAGGATCTGCAGCGCGCGACGCATAACTGCGCAGGAGAACCGATACGACTGACGATCACGCGCGGCGAAAAGGAGCTTATCAAAACGATCCGTCCGCAAAAAAATATGGCAGGCGTGTATCTTTCAGGCGCGTGGGTGCGCGACAGCTGCGCAGGGATCGGCACCGTAACCTATTATGACCCGGAAAGCAAATGCTTCGCGGCGCTCGGTCACGGCATTTGCGACAACGACACTCAGGCGTTGATGCCGCTTGGGAGCGCGGAGGTCGTGAAGGCAAATATCGGATCGGTCACAAAAAGCAGCACAGGCAAAGCCGGAAGTTTGAACGGTTATTTCAGCGACACAACGCTGGGAGACCTGACAAAGAACACGGACTGCGGCGTTTTCGGAACAATAAGCGACAGCGTTAAGCTTGAAGGAAGGCAAATAGAGCTTGCTGAAAACGACGAGATCAGAACGGGAGAAGCGCAGGTATACACCACCGTTGACGGTGAAAACGCGGACTGTTATGAGGTTCGGATCACGAAGCTTTGCGACTTTGACAGCTCTTCAAATGAAAACTTTGTAATAAAGATTACAGACGACAGGCTGCTGTCGGAATGCGGCGGAATCGTTCAGGGAATGAGCGGAAGCCCCTTGGTGCAGGATGGTAAACTGGTTGGTGCGATAACCCATGTGTTTTTGAACGATCCCGAAGAAGGATATGGCGTAACAGTGCAAAATATGGTGTCGAATTATCAGCAATAGCCCAATATATTGCGATTTTTTGTCATTCGTAGCTTTTTGTCGAATTTGGTAATTAAAAAATTTTTAAAAATTTATTTGGAAACTATTGCCATCTTTACCATTTTGTGGTAATATTATCTCACAATAATTTTATTGATGGGAGAATTGACATGGACAATAGTATTAAGTTGATAATCACCGAGGACGCCGCTGAATTTGAAGCAGACAGCCTGAAAATATTTCAAAATTTTAATATTTCCGCAGCCTTCTGTTCCAAGGACGGAGAGGAGCTTTGCACGCGCATTCGTCAGGAGGAACCCGACGTTGTGCTGATGGAATCGTTTATGACGCGGATGGACGCCATAGGTGTGATTCGCAGCATAAAAAGACAAAACTGCAAGCAGCCGTTGTTTATTGTGTTTTCGTCCTTTCACAGTCCCGTGCTGGAAAAGGAGATAATGAGCGGCGGAGCAGCATATTTTGTGCTTAAACCATACGACGTTGAACAGCTGTGCGAGAATATCAATATGATGGTAAAGAAAAACGACCGGCTGCTGAGGATCCCGATCAGCGTGGACGCGTTTGGAATTGAGCTTCGTGTTACGGAGATCTTGCACGAGATCGGCGTTCCGGCGCACATCAAGGGTTATCACTACCTGCGCGACTCGATTATGATGTCGGTCGAACGCCCCGAAATAATCAACGCGGTGACAAAGCAGCTCTACCCTGCCGTAGCCAAAAAATATGAGACAACTTCCTCGAGAGTAGAGCGCGCCATACGTCACGCGATCGAGGTTGCATGGGACAGAGGCGACATCGACGTGCTTAATTCTTATTTTGGCTACACGATCCACAATGACAGAGGCAAGCCGACAAACAGCGAGTTTATTGCGATGATCGCAGACAGACTGCGCCTGCAAATCAAAAACGCAAGCTGACAATCAACTCGATAAGTATAATAAAAAACCGGGAGAAGCTGAAATCGGCTTCTCCCGTTTTGAATAAACCTGATCGTTAGATCTTGCCTGCTTTTTAATATTGAAATCATCCTAATTGCACGTCATATTCCGCAAGGAACATTTGCAGCAATGTAGCGTCGTCGATGGTAACTTTTCCGTCGCCGTTTGTGTCGGCTAAGTCAAGCCGCTCGCCGGTGAGCACCTCAATACCGGCAAGATGGCGCTGGATAGCGGTCACATCGCGCACGGTCAACCTTCCGTCGCGGCAAGCGTCGCCGACGCTTTCGATGATGGCGGCGCTAAACTTCAAATTATGCTCCGCCGCGAATTGCTGAATGTATGAATCCGCCTTGCCGAAGATCTTCACCTGATCGCAGCCGTCAAAGGCGTTGCTCTGAATAGCGCCCACCGACGCGGGAACGGTGATCTCCTTTAAGCTTTTGCAGTTTTCAAACATACCAAAGCCGACGCTGCTTTCGTCGCCGAGCTTCTGCACTCCCTGAGGAATGATAAGGCTTTGCAGGCTGCGGCAGTTGGTAAAGGCTTCCTCGCCGATACTCGTCACGGTGTTGGGAATGTTAAGCTGTTTCAGGCGGCGGCAATCGTAGAACGCCTCGTCGCCGATGGTTTTCAGTTGGCTGCTGAGGTTGATCTCCTCCAAAAACAAACACTTTTCAAAAGCACTGTCGCCGATTTCGGTCACGTTGTTGCCCATGGTCACGGTTTTCAGCTCCACGCAACTGTAAAAAGCGCCCTTGCCGATACTCGTCACACTGTCGGGGATCGTAATGCTCTCAATCACCGAATTGTTGAGGAACAGCCAGTTTCCAAGCTGAGAAACACTTTTTCCGCCGATAGAAGAAGGAATAACAATTTGTCTGTCCGTCATATTGCACTTTGTAAGGCGAAGGCTATCATCCGGAAGAACCGTGTATTCATATATAGCGCGAAATCTGATACCTTCGTTTTTGCAATAGGTCTCTGCCGCCGTGCCTGTGTTTCCGTAAATAGTTAAGTCTGTGTTTCCGTTGGCAAAAGCTTTTTTCCCTATTCCTGTAACACTGTCGGGAATCGTCACGCTTGTCAAGCCGGTGCAGTTGCCAAACGCATATTCGCCGATACTCGTCACGCTATCGGGAATCGTCACGCTTGTCAAGCCGGTGCATCTGGAAAACACATATCTGCCGATACTCGTCACGCTGTCAGGTATGGTTACACTTGATAAGCCGGTGCAGCGCTCAAACGCAGAATCGCCGATACTAGTTACGCTGTCGGGAATCGTCACGCTTGTCAAGCCAGTACAGCCGGAAAATGCAGCACCGCCGATACTCGTCACGCTGTTGGGAATCGTCACGCTTGTCAAGCCGGAGCAGTCGGAAAACGCAGAAGCGCCGATACTCATCACGCTGTTGGGTATGGTTACACTTGATAAGCCGGTCCAGTGGGAAAACGCATAATTACCAATACTCGTTATGCTGTCGGGAATGATAAGGTCTTTAACCGGAACATCATTCAGATATAAATTGTGTGCATAGTATAATGGGTTAGATTCATCGCTTGAAAATGCTATTTTACACCATGCAGCGATATCTGATATATGAACGCTTGTCAAGCCGGTGCAGCCCCTAAACGCTTCATAGCCGATACTCGTCACACTATCGGGAATCGTGACGCTTGTCAAGCCGGTGCATTCGGAAAACGCTTCATAGCCGATACTCGTCACGCTGTCAGGTATGGTTACACTTGATAAGCCGGTGCAGTAGGAAAACGCATGATTACCAATACTCGTCACGCTGTCGGGGATCGTCACGCTTGTCAAGCCGGTGCAGTAGGAAAACGCTTCATGGCCGATACTCGTCACACTATCGGGAATCATGATGCTTGTCAAGCCGGTGCAGCCGTAAAACGCCTCAACGCCGATACTCGTCACGCTGTCAGGAATCATCACACTTGTCAAGTTTTTGCAGTTGTTAAACGAATAATCTGCAATTCCTTTTGTGCCGTCTTGAAGGGTAATAGATGTATTATAAGGCATGTTTCCTTTATATTCGTAGGCAACTTTACCTGCATAAATCAATCCATCCGGCTGATTATTGTACCATGCCGTGTTGTAAAACGCCTCATGGCCGATACTCGTCACGCTGTCGGGAATCGTCACGCTTGTCAAGCCGGTGCAGTAGAGAAACGCATCACTGCCGATACTCGTCACGCTGTCGGGAATCGTCATGCTTGTCAAGCCGGTGCAGTAGTAAAACGCATAAACGCCGATACTCGTCACGTTGTTGGGAATAACTGTTGTTTTGCAACCGAATACCAGCGTATTGGTTGCTGTTTCAATAATTGCGTTACAGTTGTTACGACTGTCATATACGCTGTTGTCTGACTTAACAGAAAGACTTATCAAGCCGGTGCAGAACTCAAACGCAGAAAAATCGATACTCGTCACACTGTTGCCAATCGTAACGCTTGTCAAGCCGGTGCAATCCCTAAACGCACGTTCGCCGATACTCGTCACGCCGTTGCCAATCGTCACGCTTGTCAAGCCGGTACAGCCATAAAACACGCGCGAGCCGATACTCGTTACGCTGTCGGGAATCGTGACGCTTCTCAAGTCGGTGCATTCGTAAAACGCAGCATCGCCGATACTCGTCACGCCGTCCTCAATGATAACGGATTTGATATTAGCTCCCCACGGCGCGGTTGTTATGAATGTTTTGCCGGAATATTGGTCTAAATAATCCCCCATCGCCCCGTTACCGCTGATAGTTAGTGTGCCCTCGTCATTGAGCGTCCATGTGCAGTCGCCGGTGGTTCCGCTTGAAGCACCGACGCTCTGCTCCTGCGGCGCGACCTCCGCGGCAGTTGCCGCGAACGGAACCGACGCAAAAAACAGCATTGCCGACAGCAAAACGGCAAGTGATTTTTTGAAGTATGCTTTCATAAACAATCCTCCTTACAGTCAGGTTAATTGATACCTATATTATATCACTGTATCCCTACCCTTGCAATCCAAAATTCTGCCTTTAGTTTTAGCGAACTTGCACATACCGATTGAATATGCCGTTTGACGGCGTTGCGACGGATAAGCTTTCTCGGCGCAAGAAAACGGTCGGCAGTGCACTTGCCGACCGTTGAGTTTACTTTGAAATTAAACTGTTCTTGGGACTCACTCCAATTTGATGTTGTTGAAATCAAAAGCGTCCGTTAAGTGTACATGGGAGTTTTCCTCGCTTTGCAAAGATTTGAACTGTTTAATAATTAAGTATTACATTGGACCTTCTCCGGTTTCGTAGAATGGTGTTATTAAAAGCTTAACCTTCTCATGGGACTAATCTCCTATTCTATAAAGTAGGAAGGTATGTATACAAAACATACAAAGTTAAATATTAAATTGTAAAGCATCCGTTTACCCAAAAACCTTTTGGCTTAGTAAGCCGGTTCTTATTAAGGCATTGGAATCTTTATATCAAAAATGAAAGTAAAAACGTAAACGGGATTCCTTAGCAGGAGAGTCGGTCTAAATCCAAATAACAAAAATATGTTTTAATAACATTAAAAATGATTTGCCGCTCTGACTTAATAAGACTTGCTGTCCTTTGCCCAAAAGCTTTGGGCTTCCGCATTGGGCGGGAGACTCCGGATGAAATCTTTAATCAGTCTGATTTGAAAAATCTTAACTTTCATATTAAAGACCTCCTTGTGTTTTCTTTGTCTATATTATACCATATAAATAAACAATGTCAATAGTTTTTATAAAAATATTTTAATTTTTATTTTTGAAAAACCTATTGATTCTTTATTTAGAATGTGTTATAATATATATTGTGAGAGTGCAAAATAACCCTCGGCTATGACGGCTGAGGGCTGTTTTTTTATTCTGTGACGCTTCCGCCGGCAGCAGGAAAACGGCAGGATCAGAGCTTTACCGCATAGAATAAGCGACGGCGGGCGCTCTCTCCCTCATTTTGCTGAAACAGCTTGACAACTCTTTCAACAACGGCGGCACCGGGAAGCTTACCGAAAAGTAAAAAAGCCTCTCGCAAAGCGAGGGGCGAATTGGCTGATATTCAATTACTTTTCTCTTCCGAGAAGGTAATCCACCGATACCTCAAGAATGTCGGCGAGTGCTACCAGCTCAACGTCGGTTACGAAACGAATTTGACCCTCCAGCTTGGAAAGACCGGAAGCGTTCATATCAACGCCGTTTACCTGAAGCTGTGCCAGAAGCTCCTTTTGCTTCATACCCTTTTGCTTTCTGACAAACTCAACGCGGTTGCCTACCAGATTTCTATCTCCCAATTCCTGTTTGCGTAATCTCATTTTTTAACTCTCTCCATATCTTCTTTTTTGAAATTCTTTTAAAAAATTCCGTAAAAAAATTCTTTAATAAAATTCTTCAAGAACATTATGCTGTTATTATAATACTTTTTAAGAAAAAAAGCAAGCGTTTTTGTAAATAAATTTAAAAAAATGAAATTTTTTGGCGAAATGGATTACAAATCCTTCTTTTGCTTACGTTTTGACTATTTTATTTTCTTTTTTCGCACTATGGTAGTTTATATTTGATATAATTTTTGGGTATGTTAATGCCTGTTGAACCTGTTGAAAAGTTTTGAAAAATTGTGGAGAGATGTTGATATTGTTGAAAATCGTCTTTTTTAGCTCTAATTTACTACAAAAGGTTACATTTTAGTTACAATATTCAATGTAAAAAAGCACCGCAGACGCGGTGCTTTTTAATGTTATATGCAGCTGTCTATTCTTCAAAGGTGCCGTTTTCGATGTCGGTGATCATCGCCACGCGCTTGTCGTGACGGTCGCCCTCTTCCGGTGTGTTAAGGAATATATCGGTAAATTTTACCGCCTGTTCCTCGTTGATCACTCTGCCGCCCATACAAAGAATATTCGCGTGATTATGGCGACGTGTCATCTCGGCGCCGAACTCGTTGTTGACGACCGCAGCGCGGACGCCCTTTACCTTATTTGCTGCCATGGAAATGCCGATACCGGTTCCGCAGCAAAGGATGCCCATTTCGCATCCGCCCTCGGTGACCGCCTTGGCTACTTTGTAAGCATATACCGGATAATCCACGCTTTCTTCGCTGTCCGTACCGAAATCTTTATAGGCAATGCCTTTTTCATCAAGATATTTTTTGATGGCTACCATCAGGTTGTAGCCGCCGTGATCACAGCCAAGTGCTATCATTGTTCAACCCCCAATTTTTTATTCAGCTCACGCTGCGCCTGCGGCAGCCGCAAATAAACCGGCATCAGTTCCCCGGGCGTTAGCGTGATTCCCTGTTTTATTCTTTCAAACGCCGCCAAAGCGACGGAGGACGCGGTCTGAACACGATGGTTCGCAGGCGCCAAAATCACGTTAGAAAGCGATTTTGAAAGGTATTTGAAGCTGATCTCCGCGCCGTCACCTACGAGCAGGATCTTTTCATCATACCCTGCCAGCTCCGTTTGCAGATCGCCGAGAGCCATAGCGCGGTCGTCGCAAAGTCGCTCTGCCCTGTCCCCTGTTATGCGGAACAGCGCATTATAGACCTGTGAGCAGCGCGCGTCCATCACCGAGCAAACTATGCCGCAGGCGCCCAGATAATTGTACGCCATACTTTCAAGCGTAGAAACCGGCACACAGGGCAAGCTGTGCTTAAACGCCAAGCCCTTTGCCGCTGCCACGCCGATGCGCACACCGGTGAAGGAGCCGGGACCAGCGTTTACCGCTATCGCTTCGATCTCGTCAAATGAAGTCGATGTGTTCTTTAAAAGCTGCTCCACCATCGGCATCAGCGTTTGACTGTGGGTGACGGCGGTGTTTATCATAAACTCGCCGATGATATTATCCTCCTGCGCAACGCAAACAGACGCCGCTTTTGCGGAGGTATCTAACGCCAACAGCTTCATTCCACAGTCTCCTCTATCTCAATAATCCTTTGATCGTCCCGATCTCCTCTGCCGATCGTAACGCGAAGAGCGTTGTCGGGCAGCGCGCCTTCGATATTTTCGCTCCACTCAATGACTAAAACGCCGTTGTCGAGATAGTCAAAGAAGCCGGTGGAGTACAGATCCTCCCACGTTTGCACGCGATACATATCGAAGTGATAAATCATATATTTTCCGCGATATTCATTCACAAGCGCAAAGGTTGGGCTGGAAACGCCGTCATTAACGCCCAAGCCCCGCGCCAAGCCGCGGGTAAAGGCAGTTTTGCCCATTCCCAGTCCGCCGAACAGCGCGATCACCTCGTTTCCGCAAAGCGTCTGCGCAAGCTGCTCGCCGATTTGCTCGGTTTCCTGAGCGCTGTTTGAAAACAATCGCTTCATCTTAAAACAATCCCGTGATCTTGCCTTCATCGTTGACGTCGATGCTGTGCGCCGCAGGCGCCTTGGGCAGACCGGGCATAGTCATAATGTCGCCGGTGTAAACGACCGTAAAGCCTGCGCCGTTAGAAAGCGACACGTTGCGCACGGTGATTTCGAAGTCCTTGGGCGCTCCGAGCAAGGCGGGATCGTCGGAAAGCGAGTACTGCGTTTTTGCAATGCAAACCGGCAGCTTGTCCGCGCCGAGCTTTTGCACCTCGGCGATCGCCTTCTCAGCAGCCGTGGTGTAGTTCACCTTTGAAGCTCCATAGATGTTCTTTGCGATCGCGTCGATTTTCTCCTTGACCGTGAGCTCGATGTCGTAGATCGGACGGAAATCGGAAGGCTTTTCGCAAGCTTCGACAACCTTTTTTGCAAGCTCAACGCCGCCGTCGCCGCCTTTGCCGAATACATTGGAAAGCGCGAAATCGGCGCCTTTTTCAATGCAGTAATCCTCAATGTACTTAAGCTCCGCTTCCGTGTCGGTTCCGAACCGGTTGATAGCGACCACAACGGGAACGCCGTATTTACGCATATTTTCGATGTGAACGCCGAGATTTACAATGCCCTTCTTCAGGGCGTCAAGATTCTCCTGAGAGACCTCAGCCTTTGGAACGCCGCCGTTGTATTTCAGCGCGCGGCAGGTCGCGACCAGCACGATCGCCGAAGGCTTTAAGCCTGCGTAGCGGCACTTGATGTCAAGGAATTTTTCAGCGCCGAGGTCGGAGCCGAAGCCTGCCTCGGTGATGCAATAGTCGGCAAGCTTGAGCGCGAGCTTTGTGGCGCGCACGCTGTTGCAGCCGTGGGCGATGTTGGCAAAGGGACCGCCGTGCATAACGGCAGGCGTGCCCTCTAAGGTTTGGACAAGGTTGGGCTTGATCGCATCCTTCAAAAGCGCGGTCATAGCGCCGTGAGCCTGCAGATCCTTGGCATATACCGGCTCGCCGGCGTAATTGTAGGCGACGAGTATGTTGCCGAGACGACGCTTGAGGTCGTCCAGATCGGCAGCCAGGCAAAGGATCGCCATAACCTCGGAAGCTACGGTGATGATGAAATGATCCTCGCGCGGAACACCGTTGACCTTGCCGCCCAAGCCGATCACGATATTGCGAAGCGCACGGTCGTTCATATCAAGGCAGCGCTTTATTAAGATCCTGCGCGGATCGACGCCGAGGGTGTTGCCCTGCTGGATATGGTTATCGAGCATTGCGCAGCAAAGGTTGTTTGCCGCTGTGATGGCGTGCATATCGCCCGTGAAATGCAGGTTGATGTCCTCCATCGGCAAAACCTGCGCGTAGCCGCCGCCGGCAGCTCCGCCCTTGATTCCGAACACAGGTCCAAGAGAAGGCTCACGCAGAGCGATGATCGCCTTTTTTCCGATTCTTGCCATTGCCTCGCCAAGACCTGCGGTCGTGGTGGTTTTTCCCTCGCCGGCAGGAGTGGGATTGATAGCGGTGACCAGGATCAGTTTTCCGTCGGGATTGTTTTGTACGCGACGGCTCAACTCATCGGAAAGCTTTGCTTTGTACTTTCCGTAAAACTCAAGCTCGTCCTCATCGATACCGATTTGAGCCGCTACATCCTTGATTGGAAGCAGTTTCGCCTGCTGGGCGATTTCAATATCAGATAACATTTATTCGCACCTCCGCGATGATTCATATTTGTTTTATATTATAGCAAATGTTAGGTTGACTATTATTCTAATTTCAAAAAATAGCTTGATATTATCGCCGTAATTTACTATAATGATAATATATAGACTTTTCACATTAAAGGAGCGTTCCCTTGAACAAGGTTTCACAGTCCTTTTCGGACTTTTTACGCAAAACCGATGTGGTGCTGTGGCTGCTTACCGTTGCGGCGGTGGTCTACAGCCTGCTGCTGATCTCCAGTATGCAGCGTTCGGGCAGCTACAATTATCTGCGTCCGCAGCTTGCCGCTGTAATTATCGGCTTTTTGGCGGCGGTGGTGATTTCCGTAGCAGATTATCGGTTTATCATTAAAAAATGGTATTTTGCAATGCTTGCAGGCATAATACTTGCAGGATTGGTTTTTGCCTTCGGAATCAAGGTTAGCGGCACCGACGATACCGCGTGGCTGGAACTTCCGGGCGGCTACACCTTTCAGCCGTCGGAGTTCATTAAAATCTGCTTTATAATCACGTTTTCAAAGCATCTTTCGTATCTGACGGAAAAAAAGCTGCTGCACACACTGCCGGGCGTGATGACTCTGGTGGCACACGCGCTGCTTCCGATGGTGATAATCCATATGCAGGGCGACGACGGCACGGTGCTGATTTTCGCGCTGATGTTTTTGATTATGTCCTTTATCGCCGGCGTTCAGGCGAGGTATTTTGCCGTACTGGGCGGACTGCTGATCGTAGGGATCCCGGTCATTTGGAACTTCGTGATGAACGATGAACACCGCAACCGCATTTTGGCGCTGTTTGACCTGGACGGCAACGCGCTTAACAACTACGGATGGCAGCAATATCAGGGCAAGGTATCAATCGCCAGCGGCGGTGTTCACGGAAGCGGATTATACAACGGCTCGCGCGTGGCGTTCGGTATTGTTCCGGAACAGGAAAACGATTTTATTATGACCGTTGCCGGCGAGGAGCTTGGCTTTATAGGCTGCCTTTTGCTGATCGTGGTTTTGTTCGGCATTATCATCAAGGTGATGATGAACTCTTCGCTTGCGACCGAAACAGAAGGCAAGCTGCTTTGCGCGGGCGTGTTTGCTTCGCTTGCGTCGCAAACGATCATCAACATCGGTATGGTGCTGGGCTTCCTTCCTGTTATCGGAATCACGCTGCCGCTGTTCAGCTCAGGCGGCACCTCCGCGCTGAGCACGCTGGTTTGCATAGGCTTGGTGCAAAGCGTGCGCGGACACAATATGGATGATATGGAAACCGCGAGGATCAGCCGCAACAGACAAACGCGCGTAAGACTTTGAATACAGTTTCCCCCGGCTGAGAAATCTGCCGGGGGTTATTTTGGCATAAAACTGACAAGACGGCATATAATAAAACAAAAACAGGGAGAGATTTATATGTCGGTTAAAATCAATTGGGAGAAAATAAAGCTTTACGCCTTTAATATCCTGATACCGCTTGTACTTGGCGCGGCTGTCGGGCTTATCACCTCGCGCTTTATGGATTACGCGGAATTAAAGCAGCCGCCGCTGGCGCCGCCGTCGGTTCTGTTTCCGATAGCGTGGAGCGTTTTGTATTTACTGATGGGCATTTCGTTTGCCATTCTCAAAGACAAAGGCGTTGCGGACAACAATATCAGTATCTTATATTTTGTTCAGCTGGCGGTCAACTTGCTTTGGCCTGTCGCGTTTTTTGTGCTAAAATGGCGTCTGTTCGCCTTCATTTGGATTTTGCTGCTTGACGCTCTTGTTATAGCGACGGCGATCGGTTTTTACCGCAGGGACAACAAGGCAGGCTTGCTGCAGATCCCTTATGTTCTGTGGGTGCTGTTCGCTTCTTATCTGAATTTAGGGATCGTGATTTTGAATTAATGCTAATGAGGCTGCCGCAAAACGGATAGTTTTGCGGCAGCCTCTTGCCTTATACAAGCTCAAACCAATAGCGGCAGATCTCTCTTTGATCGCCCTGATAATCGCCAATGCCCTGGTATTCCTGCACAAAGCCGGATTTTTCCATTACCTTTTTGGACGCGACATTATCGGAATCACAGATCCCTGCCATTCTTTCAATTCCGATTTTTTTCATAACCACAGGCAGGAACGCTTTGACAGCTTCCGTAGCGTAACCGTGCTTTGTATATCGGGAACCGATGTGAAAACCGATTTCCCAAATACCATCATCGAGCGGAACAGCCTGAACATAGCCGATGTTCGTTTTGTCCTTTAACAGCACGGGATACACAAGCGGACCGTCACATCCGCCGTACTGAGTAATCAAAAAATCAATTGTTTCGGCTGCGTCCTCAACCGTTTCGAACACCTCGTCGGGAACAAAACGGCGGTTATCCTCGTCAAGCGAGTTTTCGTGAACGGCTTGCGCCATATCAGGTGTAAATTCAGTGATCGTTAATCTTTCTGTTTCCAATAAAAACATAATCTTATCCTCCCGTTTAATAGTGTACATACATTCTTGACGGCTCGGGGTCGCTTCCCTGCACCATACAGAAGAACTCCCAGCCGTATCTTTCATAAAAGCCTGTGTGGTCGGTAACAAGATAAATCGGTGAGATCCCCTTTGATCTCAAATCTTCAACCGCCATATCCAGAAGCTTTCCGGCGATGCCCTGCTTACGGTGATCGCTTTCGGTATAGACGGCGCATACGTTGGGCGACAGATCCTTTCTCTCGTGAAAGTCATTTTCGATCACGCCCAAACCGCCGACTATCTTGTCATCGTCAAGGCACAAATACCAGCCGTATTCGTTTTTTCCGCTGAGGTAATCCTCCATACATTCGAGATACGCCTCGGCGGGAACTCCCCATTTTTTGTGAAACCACTGAGCGGCTTTGTTTTTTATTTCGGGCTGTTCACGAAGCGTGATATATTTATAATCTTTCATATTTATCATCCTTTCAGGTTTACTGACATCATCATACCATACTTTTTTATATAAGTCCATCTCAACAATGATTATAAAAAGGCTCTATAATAAATGTTGGGGTAACAAATAGAGCCTACAAAAAATAATTCAAAAAAGTAGAGCATATTTGCACCAAATCCG
>JBGUOX010000103.1:0-1776 GCA_045129995.1 Ruminococcus sp.
ACGCCGCCAAAGGTCAGGCTGCGGCGCTTCACGTCGTCATACCACTCCGTCACCACGTAGCTCGTGAACCGCCCGCTGCGCAGATAGCGGTAGCCGCCGTCGGCGTTGTCGCTCAGCTCTCCGCAAAGATAGCTGTCCAAGGTACGCGCGCTTTTGCCGCTCGCGGATTTATTGAAATACCTTCCTGCCGTATCGCCGAGCAGCACCAACTGCAAGGCGTCGATGATGGTCGATTTTCCCGACGCGTTGACGCCCGTCATGTAGTTGAGCTGTTCAAATTCGATCGTTTGGTGCGAGAAATAGTGCCAGTTAATCAGCAGCAGTTTTTTCAGCAGTTTCATCCCTGTTGTCCTCCGTGAGCTTCATTTCGTCAAGCTCCGCCTTCATCGCGTTGATGCTTTGGTTGCTGATGATCGTCAAAATCGACGGCAAAATCAAAATATCGTTTCCGTCTCCGCTCCACGGAGAAGCCGTCATTTTCTGAATGATATTAAAATGCGCAAGCGCGCTCTGCGCGTCGATACGCTCTTTTTGATTTGATTTTCCGCCCTTGAGCAAGCCGAGGGTCTTCATCTTCTCGACCACGGACGCGGTGTCGGTTTTCACCACATGATAGCTGTTCTCGTTCTCGCGGTTTTCCTCGTAGATCAGGCGGCAAACGTAGAGAAACAGCGTCGTGAAGCGGTCGAGCCGAAAACGGTTGTGCTTGTATTCGCTGATCAGCGCCACCACGCCGTAGGTGTCGTCCTTCGTCAGCTTCCAGCCCGTCACCTCAAAATAGTCGCGGAAAATATCAAACAGCCGCATCACCATGTTGTAATCCGCGTTTGGCAGGGTCGTTTCCTCGCTCGGGTCGTAGGTGAAACGCACCATGTAGGTATGCGAGAGAAGATAGTTTCCCAAGCGGCGGAACTCGCCCTTTTCATACGCATTCAGGTTTTCATATTGCTCGCTCCACATCAGCGTTTCCCTCCCTTTTTCAGCACAAACCGCGGGATGCGGTACACGCCCTTTTGCGCATAACCGTCCGTGATTTCGATGCGATACCCTCTCGTGCCGCTGTAGGCGCTGACAACGGATAGCAGCGTCAGGATATAATCGGTGTCATTTTCGACGGAAATCTCCTCGCTTGCCACTTCTGTCCTGCCGTTTGCAAACAGGCTGTCCATATATGACTTCACGCGCGCGTCGGAATAGCCGCTTCTCAGCTTGCCGACCACGGCGGTCAATATCTCCTTTTCAATATCGCGCTCTTCCTCGATAGGCTGCGGCGGTTCATCGGAACGGCGGCTTCGGATGTTCTTATGATACAGAGAACCCGCGTCGATATATTCCTGCCGGTTGACGGTGACTCCCTCTTCGAGCATACTCATGATCCGCGGCGCCTGCTCATCATCCGCCGCGGCATAGGCTTTGAGCAGCTCGACCAGCTTGCCCTTGATCGTCTGATCGGCTGACATCACATAACGGATCTTTTCGATAGACTGCTTGGTCATTTTGCTGTGCTTGATGTCGATTTCATCGAGCAAAACGGAAACAGCGCCGTAGGAATCCGTGATTGCTTCAATGGTCTTTAGGATATCCTCGTGCGCTTCGTTTTGATCCGCGTATTCTTTTGTTGCCATCGCTTTCGCCGCCATTTCATCGAGCAAGGCGTCATCAAAGCGAATATCCGTCAAAATGCCGCGAATCGGTCCGGAATAGCGCGTAAAGGAATCCATCGTCTTGATCGGGTGATACACGCGATCAAGCGCCTCCTTGTACGCTTCAAAATGG
>JBGUOX010000104.1:0-8019 GCA_045129995.1 Ruminococcus sp.
AAACAAGCGACAGCTTTTCAGCCATCGCTTGTCATTATTCTCTTATTCTGTTTTATTCGGATTTACCCCAACTATTGACAGAGAGCCGAAAAAAATTCCCGCGGAAGCTCCGCGGGAATTTAACGGTGAAGTGATTATTTTGCGTTTTTATCGTGTTCGGCACGAATGCTGTTTACAAACTCCTGCGCTTTTTTGACCATTTCCTTGCTTTGGGAATCAAGCTCTCCATCAGGATTCATAATTTTGTAGATAAAGCTTTCCTTGTCGCCCTTGTCATACTTTGCCATTTCATCGCTGATCATGTTGTTTTGACCCTTGGCGTAATCATCAACAGCAGATCCGGCAGCGCCCAGCCCAACAGGGATAAATGAAGGGAGAATACAGAGGATAGCGATGATCATACCGGTTTTGCGGGGACCTTTTTTGTCCTTGTCCTTAAAGGAAAGAACAGCAAACACGATGGCGATCAGGCAGCACAGCAGCGCAAGCCAGCCAAAGACAGAGTTGGTGCCAACCCAAAATCTTGTGCCTGCAATAGTGCCCAGTCTGCAGCAGCCTACAATGATCAGTACGATTGCCGCAAGAGCGGCGAAGAGGGAGATAAAGCCTTTTACATTCTTTTTCATAATAACCTCCGAAAAAAATATTATTTTACATCACGGCTGTTGAACACCTTAACGGTGAGAGCCATGAATAAGACGATACATACTGCCGCAACGATAACTGCGGTAAGGATGGTTGAAACGCTGGAAGTAACGTTGATGTTTTCGGCAAGCGTGTCGGGCATATAGTCTGCAATGGTGAAGCTGCTCACGTTGAAAACATTTTTGATCGCCTGATCCAGGCCGAGATAAACCAGCGCCAGAGAACCGGTGCCGAGCAGCACGCCGACAACGCTTGCAAGGGTTTTGACCTTCAAGCCGGTCGTGACAAACATAAGGATCGAGCAGAGGCCCATAAACAGAAGCCACTTGATCAGCAGAATAGCAAAGCTCTGCGCGATTTGACTGTCAGCCTCCAGGCTGAATCCGAACACCTTGGACGCGATAAATACGCCAAGAATATTGGTGGCAACGCACACAAGCATAAAGATGCAGTTGTGAATGCCGACTACGATGTACTTGGAAACGATGGTGTCGCTTTTGCGGGGAAGCTGACCTGCCAGATTCTTGATATATCCGTTGGCAATATCGGCGTAGGAGAAGGTAACGACCGACGCCAGCATCAAAATAAGCAGCCACGGAAAAGAAAACGGCGAAACGATCAGATCTGACAACCGCACATTCGGAAGAGCCTTACCCGGCGAAAACACGCGGGAAAGCAAAGGAATAACGATTTGAATGATAAAATTCAACACAGCGGCAACTATCAGCGAAACCACAAACATTTTGGAACGTGTCAAACGCCGCATATCCATTTTTACAAGATTACCCATTGTGATTTCCTCCCGTCACGCTGAGATAGTAATCTTCCAGCGAAATATTTTTAACGAACAGCTCTTTTACGCCGATGCCGGCGCCGACAAGCGCCTTGTTGATGGCGATGGTGCTGTCGATAGCATCCTCAACGCGCAAATAGCCGTTGTGGTCAATGGAAACCTTTCCGTAATTCATCTGATGAAGCATAGCTGCGGCGCGTTCGTTGTCGTCAGTCAAAATGCTGACATATCTTCCGCAGCGGCGCGAAAGCTCTTCGGTAGTAAATTCATCCAGAAGCTTGCCCTCGTGGATGATGCCGTATGCGGTCGCAAGCTTGCTCAGCTCGTCGAGAATATGGCTGGAGATCATAATGGTGATGCCCTTTTCATCTCTGAGGCGCTCCAGCGTTTTTCTGACCTCAACAATACCCTGAGGATCCAAGCCGTTGATCGGCTCGTCGAGCACGATCAGCTTGGGATCGCCGACAAGTGCCAGCGCAATACCCAAGCGCTGACGCATACCCAGCGAAAAAGAACCGGCGTTCTTTTTGCCGGTATTCTCAAGTCCGACAATGTTAAGCAATTCTTTTACATATGATTTGCGGTTGCATCCCAGCGCAATACACTTTAAGCGGATGTTTTCCTCGGCGGACATATTCGGATAGATGCCCGGAGATTCAATCAGCACGCCTACACCGATCTTATTATCGCCGTGAAGCTGATAGCTTCCGCTGGTCTGCTTTGACAAACCGCTGATGACGCGCATGACCGTAGTTTTACCCGCGCCGTTACGGCCGATCAAGCCATATATATCGCCCTCGCGGATATGAAGGCTGACATCCTTAGCCGCGTCCTTTTGACCGTAGGTTTTAGTCAATTTATCCGTGGTTAAAATATAGTCCATTTTCTCTCCTCTTTTCTTTTGCGTTTTATCAAATCAAAGACTATACCTATATCTTTTTTCGATGAAAACATTATAACACATAAACAACAACAAAACAATTACAAATTTGAAACGAATCTCGATTTATTCCAACAAGATTTTTATATTTTTTCCATATAATGTCATCCCAGCACTTTTTTTGCTGCGTCAACGCTCTCCTTTGCGTCGCGGCAATAATAATCCGCTCCGATTTTCATTGCGTAATCCTTGGTCAGCACCGCGCCGCCGACAAATACTGTGCATTGGCTGGTGCCGTCGGGATTTTGCAGCGCCGGTGTGTTTCGAATAAGCGTGATGGTGTCCTCCATGCTTTTAAGCGTGGTGGTCATCAGCGCGGAAAGACCGATCATACGTATATTCTGCTCCACGGCGGTATCGACGACCGTTTGCGGATCGACGTCCTTTCCAAGATCCACCACGGTATAGCCGTAGTTGTCGAGCAGCACCTTGACGATGTTTTTTCCGATGTCGTGGATGTCGCCCTTGACGGTGGCTACGATGATCTTGCCCTTGCTGACGCTTTCGCCTCCTGCGCGGCTTAAATGTCGCTTAATAACGTCAAAGCACGCCTGCGCGGTGTTTGCGCTTTGGATAAGCTGCGGCAGGAAGATTTTGTTTTTTTCAAAATCCTCGCCCACCCTGTCCAGCGCAGGTATCAGCATTTCATTGACGATCTGCATTGCGTCATTCCGATCAAGCAACCGCTCTGTCGCCGCCGCAGCTTCGTTTTTCAAGCCGCTGTACACCGCGTCTATCAGGCTTACGTCCGTCTGCGCCTGCGGCTTTGGCAAAGGAGCCGCGTCGTTGTAAGCGGCGATGAAGTCCAGCGAATTTTGATCGAGATTTGCAAGCACACGATAAGCGCGCACCGCGCCTGTCATGGCGTCGATATTCGGATTGATGATCGGAAGATCCAAGCCTTCCTCCAGCGCCATAGTCAAAAATGTGCTGTTTACAAGCTCGCGGTTGGGCAAACCGAAGGAGATGTTCGACACGCCCAAACAGGTTTTGCAGCCAAGCTCGGTTTTGACGCGGTGCAGCGCGCGCAGTGTTTCGCCGCACGCCGCCTGCTCGGCGGAAACCGTAAGCGTAAGGCAGTCGATATAAACGTCGCGGCGATCGATACCAAGCATCTCGGCTCGTTCGACGATGCGCTTTGCGATTTGGAATCTTCCCTCGGCGGTTTTTGGGATACCGTTTTCGTCAAGCGTGAGTCCCACCACGGACGCGCCGTATTTTTTTACGAGCGGCAAAACGCTTGAAAGACTTTTTTCCTCTCCGTTAACTGAGTTGACGATCGGCTTGCCGTTGTAGCAGCGCAAGCCTGCCTCAAGCACATCGGGCTTGGTTGAGTCGATCTGCAGCGGCGCGTCGCACACGCTTTGAATAGCCTTAAGCACGCGCACCATCATTTTTTTCTCGTCAATTTCGGGATGACCTACGTTGACGTCAAGGATCTCGGCTCCGCCGCTGACTTGGGAAAGCGCCTGAGTGAGGATGTAGTCGATGTTGTTATCGACAAGCGCCTGCTTGAAAAGCTTTTTGCCCGTTGGGTTGATGCGCTCGCCGATGATACGCGGCATATTGATCTCCACCGCGGTGTTGGCGCTGCAAACGGATGTATCCGCGGTTTTGGGGCAAGGCTGATAACGCTCGTTTTCAAGCATAGCCTTAAGCGCGCGGATATAGTCGGGCGTAGTGCCGCAGCAGCCGCCTGTTATTTTTACGCCGTAGGGCAGCAGCGCCTTGACGCACTGCGCAAAACGGTCGGGAAAAATATCGTAGGTATTGCTGTTCGGGTCGGGCAGTCCGGCGTTTGCCTTGACGATAAGCGGCAAATCGGTAAAGCGCGTCATTTCCGCAACCACCGGCTCCAGCTCGTCGGGGCCGAGCGAGCAATTGACGCCGATCGCCGTCACGCCCAAGCCGCTGAGCGTTGTAGCCATAGCCGCCGGCGACACGCCTGTAAAGGTTCGTCCGCTGCGTTCAAACGTCATTGTGGCAATAATCGGCAAATCGCTGTTTTCGCGCGCCGCAAGCACAGCCGCCTTCAGCTCATAGAGGTCGGTCATGGTTTCGAACACGATCAGATCCGCGTCCCGACCGGCGATTACCTGCTCTTTAAAATAGTTGTAAGCCTCCTCAAAGTGCAGCGCGCCGGCAGGCTCGAGCAGCATTCCTATCGGTCCGATGTCCAGCGCGGTCAGCGCGCCGGTTCCCCGGCAGGCTGTCTTGGCGTTTTGCACGCCTGCCTTTATAACGCGCTCTACCGAGCAGCCGCTGCCCTCAAGCTTATATGAGTTAGCGCCGAAGGTGTTGGTATACACAATGTCCGCGCCTGCATCGATATATGCGCGGTGAAAGGAGGTTATCAGCTCCGGACGCGTCAGGTTCAGCGTTTCGGGGCAATGGCGGTAACCTGCGCCGCTTTGCTGGATCATGGTGCCCATGGCGCCGTCCAACAGCACAAATTCCTTTTGTTGTAACAGGGTTTTAAGATCCACAGTGTTCACCGTTCCTTCTGTATTGACAGGTATTTTTTAAATTGCATACCGCGCAGCCGCGTTTTCGGCGCTGGATCGGCGACGCAGACAATCCGGCGATCGCCGTCACGGACTTCGCCGGGATCAGCAGGCTGGCGTCGCTTGCGCTCAAACCTATTTTGCGCGGCGCGTCCAGCAGGCGCAAAAATGTTTTTTGCAGCGAGATCGGATAGTCGCCGTAGCCGGGGCTGAACCGAAAGGTCATAAAGCAGCCGGGAAGCTGCGACGCGATAAGCTCGTCAACCCGGCAGCAGACCTGCTCGATAGCGGCGCTTGCCATCGCGTCCAGCACGACCGCCTGAGCCATATCGCGCACCTGTGCCACGCGGATAAGGCGGTCAACCTCCGCGCCCAGTGTGGCGCACATAACCGCCGCTTTATCGCAGCCCTCAAGATGCCGCCGAATGTCCTGTCCTGCCGTCAGCTCTTCCTGCGGCAAAGGCATGATTCGATAAAGATATTTCGGACGTGCGCACTCAAGCAGCTGACGCTCGCAGCTGTCCATCAGGCGCTCCATTTCCGCGTTCATCTCCGCGCCGGCGCCGCCGAGATAGCGGACGACCTCGCGGCGGTTCAGCGAATCAAGCGTTATCATAGCAGATTTTCCACCGCGCGGGTGATTTTTTCCGCGACGTATGGATTGTTCATGGTGTAAAGATGGATGCCGTCCACGCCGTTTGCAAGCAGATCCACGATCTGCTCAACAGCATAGGCAATGCCTGCGTCGCGCAGCGCTTCGGGCTTGCTTTCGTATCGCTGCATCATTTTTGAAAATTTAGGCGGCAGGCTTGCGCCGCACAGCGACACCATCCGCTCGATTTGGCGCTTGTTGGTAACGGGCATAATGCCTGCCTCGATCGGCACGCGTATGCCTGCGATTTTTGTACGTTCCAAAAAACGATAGAACAGCGCGTTGTCAAAAAACAGCTGGCTGATCAGGTGCTGCGCGCCTGCATCGACCTTCTTTTTGAGGTTCAGCACGTCCTCCACCTCGTCGGCGGCGTCTACGTGCGTTTCGGGATAGCACGCGCCGCTGATGTCAAAGTCGCCCTTTTCGCGTATGTAAGCGCAAAGGTCGGAAGCGTAGCGAAAATCAGTTTGCGGCTCCACGCCTTCCGTATAATCACCGCGCAGGGCAAGGATGTTTTCAATGCCGTTCGCTTTGAAATCATCAAGCGTTTCGTCGATCATCGCCCTGGTGCTGTTGACGCAGGTCAAGTGCGCCACCGACTCAATGTGAAAATCGTGCTTGATTTTAGAAGCGATGTCCACCGTTCGGCTGTGGCCTCCCGTGCCGCCCGCGCCGTAAGTGACGCTGATAAAATCCGGCTTAAGCGCGCAGATCTCCTCCAGCTTGTCAAAAACCGATTCAATGGACGAATCCTTTTTCGGTGGAAACACCTCGAAGGAAAAAACCGCGCGGTCACGTTGAAACAAAGAATTTATCTTCATAGTATCATCTCACTGTCTATAAGCTAATAAAGCAATATTTTTTTGATTATACCACCTTTTGCAAAAAAACACAACAGCAAAATAGGATCGACTCTGTTTTGAGCCGATCCCATAAATCTTACGCCGCTTCCGCAAGGATCCTTTGCAGCTCCGTAACGTCGTGTACATTGATTTTTCCGTCGCCGTTTACGTCCGCATACGCAAGCTGTTCTTCTGTCAGGGATTCAAACTCAGCCAGATACCGCTGCAGCAGCGTAGCGTCGTCGATGGTCAGGCTGTAGTCGCCGTTGACGTCGCCGTTTTCGATCGCGACCGCCTGCCCGACAATATCTCCGGAAACAGACGCGATCCGCGTATTCGGATCAAATGTGACGGTGAATGTGCCGGCGCCGGTCAGACTGAAGGCTACCGCGCCGCCGGTTTCGTCGCCAAACCATTCCGCGCTGTCTTTGACAACCATGATACGCACATCCGGATAAGCCTTTGTTACACTGTATGTCTTTGTATATACGCCGCCGTCCTTGTACATCAGGTTATCATCATTCGAAGCGTCCCACTGTGTTCCGAATATCTCGGCGGACGACCCTGCAACGATATGATCGTGCAGCGGCTCAACGCGCGTCAGGCAATCGCCGACCGCTTCCAAAGCGCCTGTTTCATTTGGGCTTTCGGCAAGCGCCGCGTACACCTTGCCGTCCGTGACGCGCAAACCGTAAAAGCTTTTTTCAAAGGTGTTCCGCGCAAACTCGGACATTTCTCCGGTTACTGTGTCATATACAAGCACCTTGTTTTCGGTGTTCATATACAAATAACCGTCCTGCTCCTGAAGCGCCATATACATATCCGGATAAACATATCCGGGATATTCCTTGATTTTCCAATACTCGTTCGCAAAGCTGCGCACGGTCTCGGTTTCATCCGAAGCGACGTCGTAAAGCAGCAGCTGCCTGCCTGCCGAGGTGTTGTCCACCGCATAATACCTGTCGCCTGCAGGGATCAGCTGAGTGTTGAAGCGGTGGTAGCTTTTGCCGTCGTAACGGGTATCGTCGGACGGAAAGTCGCTGGTGTAGCCGTAATGCGGATTGATCTCATCCGCCGCGATAGCCGCGTCGCTGAGCAAAAAGTAGGTATGCTCCACCAAGCCCGGCTTGTCGGGCAGCGGATCGTCGTGGGTTAGATCGACGTTGTAATACACGCCGTCGATCTCGACCTTGTTCCACTGGTGGAACATATCGTCTGATTCAACGATCTCGCTGTTTATTCCGACCTGCGCCAGCAGATAGGCATACGCCTCGGAATAGCCGTAGCATTTGCCCTTGCCGTTCACAAGCAAGTCATAGGTTTCGCCCTGCAAAATATAATAGGCATTAAGCGCCAGCGCGTCGTGAAGCACAAGCGCCTTTTCAAAATCGGACATACCGTCATCTACCAAATCGAGATACCACTGTGCACGCGCGCGAAACTCCTCACGCATGGCGAGCACCTGTTCGTTGGTGAAGAGTTCTTCCTTCGGCATTCCGTTTTCAATAATATAATTGCCGTTTTCATCATAGACGGTCTTGCCCCAATGCACATTGAACGTGTAGACATAATCCACGCCGTTTTTTCGGTAGTAGGTATAGTTGTACACCAAGCCTGCATAAAACAGCTCCGGATGCGTGTGC